>CAZLCT010000064.1:0-14985 GCA_964558015.1 uncultured bacterium
CAAAAGAAATATACATTCCTAAAATCAATAATTTATCCGCAATAGGATCTACGATTTTCCCGAAGTTAGTTATAAGACCCTTTTTGCGCGCAATATAACCGTCAAAATAATCTGTAATAACCGCACAGGTGAATAAAAATGCAGCACATACTCTCATAATAAAAGAAGGAATAAATAAAAGGTGAAAAGTTACTATGGAAAGAATGATTCGAAGCAGGGTTAAAACATTAGGTGTTATTATAACTCTTTGGCTTTTCTGCATGATATATTGTCGTTTTTAAAAAATTAACTTAGAAAACACTTTAATTCACATAACAGTCCCGATTAAATCATATTCATACGAATCAATAATTTTGACAGGATAAAATTCACCGATCTCAATACCATCTTTTTTCTCAACGTAAACAAGTCCGTCTACTTCCGGAGCGTCCATATACGTTCTGCCGATAAAATATCCTGATTTGTCTTCATTATACCCTTCAATCAAAGTATCAAAAACAGAATTTTTTAAATTTTTATTTTTCTCCCTGGAAATTTTCTGCTGAAGAAGCATGAGGTCCTGAAAACGCGATTTTTTAACCTCTTCGCTCACATCATCCTTTAATTTAGAGGCCGAAGACCCTTCCTCTGGGGAATAAAGAAACACCCCTAATCTTTCAAAAGTCATTTCCTCAACAAAATCAAGCAATTCATTAAATCTTTCGTAAGTTTCTCCAGGATAACCTACAATGAATGAAGTACGTATGATAACCTCGCTTATCTGGCAGCGAATGTTATTTATTAATTCAACTATTTCTCTCTTGCTCACCCCTCTTCTCATGCTCTTCAGTATATCATTATTGATATGTTGCAGAGGAATATCGATGTATTTACATATATTTTTACGTGATTTAAAAACATCTATTAATTCCTTGGTCACGTTTCTAGGGTGTAGATAAAGGGGGCGAATCCATTTTAGTCCATTAATTTCAGACAATTCATTTAAAAGCTCGGCTAGCTCGAGTCTCCCACTGATATCTTTGCCGTAATAACTAGTATCTTGACTTACCAGTACAACCTCACGCAATCCCTCTTCAACTAACTGTTTCACTTCTTTTATAACTGAATCCATTGAACGAGAACGATAAACTCCGCGCAAACTGGGAATAATACAAAAAGAACATCTATGGTTACATCCTTCAGCAACTTTTACATATTTAACGAAAGACGGGGTTAAATAGTATCGCGGCGTTTGGTGAGAATAAAGATATTTAGGCACGGATACAGCATACAGTGCCTTACTTGTATTCCTTGTCTGATGGCCTCCGATTACGAGGCAATGGTTTCTCTCCAAGGTTCTTTTAACAATATCAACAATATTTTCAATTTCCCCCGTGCCAATATAAGCGTCAATTGCTTCCATTAATTCAGTAAGGCCCTGAGGATACCTTTGAGGCAGGCATCCGCATACTATGATATATTTAATTTTACCCTCTTTTTTCAATTCATATAATTCATGAATCATATCAAGGGATTCCTGATAAGCATCTTCTATAAAGGCACAAGTGTTCAGGATGGCCACATCACAATTAGTGACATCAAGACTTATATGAAATCCTTCACGTTCTAAATAGCCTAAAAGAATTTCACTATCAACAAGGTTCTTAGGACACCCAAGAGAAAGAATTCCTATAGTAATATCGTTGGGACTCATGATTTAATTCACCATAAAAAAGCAGGGGCGGGTTTCCCCGCCCGATATTTTGCAAGACAATAAAAAATACGTGTTTCTGTCTCTTAACTTTAGTTACTGCTATTCAACCTGTTCTTCTTCTCTATTAACCAATATCTCACGAGGCTTACTGCCTTGATAAGGACCGACAACTCCCTCAGCTTCCATCATATCTATAATACGTGCAGCACGCGTATATCCTAAACGAAGACGTCGCTGCAAGATTGATACCGATGCCTGATTACTTTCAAGAACAACTCTAACAGCTTCGTCATACATATCATCTTTTTCCATATCCAGCTTGCTCAATTTTCCGCTTGAAGCCTCCTGAATTGATTCATTATATTCCGGTGCACGCTGCTCTTTAATAAACTTTACAACTCTATTTATTTCAGGATCGGTTATAAGTGTACCTTGAGCGCGAATAGGTTTTGCCCGCCCCGGTTCGAGAAAAAGCATATCTCCTTTGCCAATAAGCTTATCTGCACCATTTGCATCTAAAACGGTGCGTGAATCTACTTTTGATGAAACTTTAAATGAAATTCTTGCAGGAAAATTAGCTTTAATAACCCCTGTAATTACGTCAACCGAAGGACGCTGTGTTGCCAGGATAAGATGTATTCCGGTAGCACGTGAAAGCTGTGCTAAGCGGGTAATTGCTGTCTCAACCTTATCAGCCGCAATAAGCATAAGATCCGCTAGTTCATCAACGATAACAACAACATAAGGAAGAAACCGAGGAAATTCCTGCTCCCCCTCCTTCTCACCTTCGCTCGCCTGATAAGCGTTGTATCCTTGAATATTTCTCACTCCGACAGAAGCAAATAATTTATAACGGTTCTCCATCTCATTAACAACCCAATTAAGAGTCGCTGATGCTTTTTTGGGATCAGTCACTACAGGAGAAAGCATGTATGGTATGTCATTGTAAAGTGCTAATTCCACACGTTTCGGATCAATCATGATAAATTTAAGATCATCAGGTGATATACAATAAAATAAGCTAGTAATAATTGCATTAAGACAAACCGTTTTACCGCTCCCTGTGGCACCGGCAATAAGTAAATGCGGCATATCCGCTAAATCTGCAATAAGAGGACGGCCGCTTATATCTTTTCCCAAAACCAGAGGAAGGATATACTTTTTCTTTTTTAAAGCAATTTTTGCTATAAGTTCACGCAGATATACTACATTAACAGTGGAATTGGGCACTTCGATTCCTACTGCTGATTTACCAGGAATAGGAGCAATAATTCTAATTGTAGGGGCTTTAAGCACAAGTGCAATATCATCCTGAAGTGCTGTTATTTTACTTACTTTCACGCCCGGCGCAGGTAAAATTTCATAACGCGTAATAACGGGGCCCTGCTCTATTTCAGTTACTTTAACGTCAATATCGAAATCCTGCAGACAACCTTCTAAAATCTTTGAATTTTCTGTTAAGTTATCTTCTATCTTTATTGCCTGAGGTTCATCTAATAAATCAATAGAAGGAAACGTATATGCATCCTTTTGTTCACCATCACTTTTGGCTTGAGAAAAAACTGAAACAATAGGTTTTTCTTCCTCCTTTTCCTTTTCCTTTTCCTTTTTCTCTTCATCCTCACGCGCAGCTTTTGCCGCAAGACGGGCAATTTTTTCTTTCTTCCGTCTCTGTCTCTCAAGTTCTTCTTTTTCCCTTTTCTCTTCTCTTAGTTTCTTTTCTTCAACTATTGAAGGGTCATATTTTTTAACCTTTAGGGGAGGAACTTTCTTAAATGTTGTCTTCTTTTCACTTTCGGCCTCATCAACAGCAGGCTTCTTGACTCCATTTCTCCTCACGCGCGGACGGAGAGTCTCAGAGGTAAAATCAGGTATTACTTTCTTAGCGCGTTTTGTTTTTAAATCATCCAATCGACTAAACAAAAATTCCATAGATGTAATAAAACCTTTTGATAAAAAAGGAAAAATTAAAAATTCTGTTGCCAAAATAAATGATAATAAAAAACATGCCATGGCAATAATAAGTCCGCCGCCAAAGCCTAAATAAGTCGAAAGATTACTTGATAAAAAATAACCCCACACGCCTCCCATAACGAATTGATTCTCCGAAGGGGCCAGGAGCGAAAAAACAGCGGCAGTAGATGACTGAAAAATAAGAAATCCAAGGACTTTGAAAAATAACTTGATAGGAATTTTCTGAACAAGAAAGCTTATTGCCCAAAATAAGAAAATCAAAGGAAATGTATATGAACTGTAACCAAAAGCAAACATAAGAAAATATGAAAGGTAAGCACCTACAAGCCCGGCTCCGTTATTAATAACGGAATTCGGATGTGAAGTGAAAAATGGATTGTCATTAACGTCGTAAGTGAGTAGGCTCCACAACGTAAAAAGACTGATAGCAAGAAACATAAGGCCGATTATTTCATTGATCCGTTCCTGTTTCATGAATCCTTTTTCCTTTGCTTAAGATTATATACCAGTATGTCCAAAACCTCCAATACCCCGTTTTGTATTATCTATATCCTCGACAAGAGTTGTTTTTATCTTAACATATTTAGATATAACCATCTGTGCCAGGCGCATGCCATTCTTTAAAGTAAATGACTCATTCCCCAAGTTTATAACCACTAAATTAATCTCCCCCCTGTAATCAGAATCTATAGTGCCGGGACTATTAAGTAAAGTAATGCCGTGTTTTATGGCCAATCCGCTACGGGGCCGTATTTGTGCTTCAAAACCAGGAGGTATACTGACTGATATACCAGTCGGAACCAACGCCCTTTCCAAGGGCTTCAAAATAATATCTTTATCAATGGTAATGAACAAATCCAATCCACTCGCCCCTTCTGACATATATCTGGGCATTTCGATATTAGTGTCCTGCCGGACTTTTTTTACCTTTAATTCAATATTTTTCATAGCTAAAAGTACATAGAGACGCGATTAATCGCGTCTCTATGTAACTACTTATTTTTAACTTGATATAAACTTAAAAACATTAGTAATTATATATTTTTTAACTTATAAATTATTCGCTATCCTTTGCAGCTTTCATACTCAAATTAACACGTCCCTGATTATCAATACCAATAACTTTAACAGTGACTTGATCACCCACTTTTACTACATCTTCTACCTTGCTGACATACTGATTTGATAATTCAGAAATATGAACTAAGCCTTCTTTGCCGGGAAGGACTTCACAAAATGCACCGAAGTTAAGGATTCTTTTGACGATGCCTTTATAAATCTTACCGACCTCAACTTCTTCAACAATAGCTTCTATTTGTTCGATAGCCCGTTGTGCCGCTTCTGAATCATTCGAAGCAATAAGAACTTTACCGCTGTCATCGATATCAATCTTAACGCCCGTCTCTTCAATAATTTTACGAATAACTTTACCCCCGGGCCCTATTACATCTTTTATCTTATCCTGATTAATCTGCAAAACTTTAATGCGCGGCGCATAAACAGAAATATCTTTACGCGGTTCATCAATTACCGAATTTATTTTATCTAAAATCATAAACCGTGCTTCCTGCGCCTGTCGAAATGCCTCTTTTATAATATCTATTGATATGCCGCTTATCTTTAAATCTAGCTGTAGGGCGGTTACTCCCCTGCGGGTCCCGGCAACTTTAAAATCCATATCACCAAGGTGATCCTCTATGCCTGCAATATCAGTTAAAATAACATGTTTATCGCCGTCAGTTATAAGTCCGATGGCAATTCCGGTAACAGGACTTTTAATGGGAACGCCGGCATCCATTAGGCATAGTGTTCCGCCACATACAGAGGCCATAGAACTGGACCCGTTAGATTCAAAAATGTCAGATACAATCCGCACCGTATAAGGGAATACCTCCTCATCAGGCATAACCGCCTTTAACGCACGCTCAGCAAGTGCACCATGCCCTATCTCACGCCGGCCTGGACCTCTGTTCGGTTTAACCTCGCCAACACTAAATGCCGGAAAATTATAATGCAACATAAAATTTTTAGACGACTCTCCTTCCAGTGCATCAATAGTCTGTTGATCCGCTTTTGTACCGAGCGTTGCAACAGCCAAACACTGTGTTTGCCCGCGAGTAAAAAGACCTGAGCCATGTGTCCGGGGTAATACTTCTATCTCACATGAAATATCACGAACTTGTTTGAAATCACGTCCGTCCGGACGTTTTTTATCCTGCACAATAAGACGGCGTATATCTTCATATTCATATTTTGAAAACGCTCGTTTTACTTCAACTTCTTTAAAATTTTCATCATCAGGAGGAAACTCATCTAAAATAGATTTATATAATTCCTCATGTGCCCTGTTGCGTTCAATTTTATCCTTTATGAGATTAATTTCCACAAACTTACCCTTAGTTAATTCACGTACCTTGGCTAAAACATCAGGATTAATTGGTCGTGGAGTTACCTCACTATTTTCTTTACCATATTTCTTACGTAATTCTTTCTGAATATCAATACACTTTATTAACTCTTTATGCCCAACCTCAATAGCCTGAAGGATAATATCTTCAGAGACCTCAAGTGCCCCGGCCTCTATCATTGTTACATTACTTCTCGTGCCTGCAAGTACTAAATCTAACTTACTCCTCTCTAATTCGCTAAAAGTTGGATTTACAATAAAACACTCATCTACATAAGCTATACGAACAGCCCCTATAGGCTCTTCAAAAGGAATCGATGAAACCGTAAGGGCAGCCGATGCGGCTACTATACCAAGAACATCCGGATTATTCTCACCATCAACAGAAAGCACCATTGAGGAAACCTGTACTTCGTTTAAATAATCCTCAGGGAAAAGAGGCCTGAGCGCCCTGTCAATCAAACGGCAAACGAGTATTTCTCTCTCAGCCGGTCTGCCTTCCCTTTTAAAAAATCCACCTGGAATTTTTCCAGCCGCATATGTCCTTTCTCTATAGTCAACAACAAGAGGAAAAAAATCACGCTCTTCATCAGGTTCATTCTTATCAGCAACAACAGCAGCAAAAACCACTGTACCCCCAAATTGGACAAGCACGGAACCATCAGCCTGACGTGCTATTTTGCCTGTTTGAATCATCATATCATTATTACCAATTTTAATCTTAACTTCACCCATTATAACTTCCCTTTCATATTAATTACTCTCTTGACTTCAACCAGTTGTCAGTAAAATAAACTACTCTTCTTTACCTACTATTTTCTTATTTTCAAATTTTTAATGATTTTTTTATACCTCTCTGGAGACTCCCTATTTATATAGTCTAAGAGCCTTCTTCGTTTATTTACCAACATAATAAGCCCTTTACGTGATGCATGGTCTTTTTTATGTTTTTTAAAATGTTCTGTCAAATAATTGATCCGTTCTGTAAATAGGGCTACTTGCACTTCTACAGACCCTGTGTCACGATCAGCCTGTTTAAACTTATCAATTAACTCTTTTCTCTCACTTTTAGTTATTGCCATTATACAAAACTCCTTTGTTTACAATATGTTAATTTTAACCGCTTATTATATCTAATACCCAATAAAAATCAACCAAAATACAAAACCGCCTTTTTTACATCATGCTCAATCTGTTTTTTTAACTTGCTGACAGTTGGAAACTTCTTCTCATTTCTAATCTTATGATAAAACGTAACTTCCAGCAATTTATCTTTAAAATCAGCCTTAAGACCTGGAAAATGCACTTCAGCCTTAGGATATGGTACATCACCGAAGGTCGGTGTATATCCTAAGTTACATACACCGGTAACATTCTCATTAATTAACTTTTCACTAACTATTGTGCCTTTTTTGGTCTTTTTAAAGTTAATATCCCAGATATTAACTTTAACTATATATACACCCGTGGGCGGCATAACTTCACTGTGTAAATCTAAATTAGCCGTTGGAAATCCCAGCAAAGTGCCTCGGCCTCTTCCCTTTACTACATTGGCAAAAACAGAGTATTTTCTTCCTAATAAACGTTGGGCTTGAATCAATTTTCCCCGAGATACTAAAGAACGTATAAGAGAACTGCTTACGCGTACATCACCTATCTTTAGAGGTTTCTGAACAACAAGCTTAATTCCCCTACGTAAAGCATGTCTTCGGACTAATGCCGCATTACCTTCTCTATTTCTACCAAAACGAAAATTGTAACCAATTATCAGTTCTGAAATAGAAAATTTTTTAAAAAGAATATCCTGCAAAAATTTTTCCGGACTTAAGTTTTTAAAAAACGAATTAAATGAAAAAACAAAACATAAATCAACGCCGCTTCGTTTTAGTAAAAATAATTTATGTTCAAGCGAAGTTAAAATCGGTTTTTTTTTCTTCTTACCAACCTGATGAGGATGATTTTTAAAAGTAATCACCAGCGACCGTGCATGCTTACTGGCAGCAGTGCGTTTAATGACCCCAAGGAGTT
Organism: uncultured bacterium; assembly: GCA_964558015.1. GTDB lineage: Bacteria > Omnitrophota > Omnitrophia > JAHJGZ01 > JAHJGZ01 > CAZLCT01. Next base: position 8,103 of record CAZLCT010000064.1, read on the forward strand.
TCTGATGTGCCTTATGCACGCCGTCAAAATTACCAATAGTGCACACACAATCTATTTTACTAAATTTCTTGAGTTGATCGTAAGTATCTAAAACTATCACTTTTATAAAATATTTTTATTGTAGTGAACCGTTAATATAAGAAAAATCTTTTTGTACGTAATTACTCAATTCATCTTTTGTTTTTATTCTCTTTAATGCATCAATCTCCACACAATCATTTATATGAAACGAGCCATTACGCATACGGCATAAATTTTTTAAATATGCTCCCACTCCCAATTTTTCGCCGATATCATGCGCCACTGTCCGTATATAAGTTCCCTTCGAAGATACAATAGTAAAATCAATGTACGGCAGGTCAATCTTATCACACTTTATATCATAAATAAAAATATCGCGCTTTTTACGTTTAACTTCATAGCCTTTGCGCGCTAATTTATACAAACGCACACCGCCTGAGCGTATCGCTGATATCATAGGAGGAATCTGTTTCTGAGGCCCCATAAAAGTGCGAAATACACCCTGAACTTGTTCCGGCCTAATGTGACGCCAATCTTTGCGTTCAACAACTTCCCCGTCGCCGTCCTGTGTTGTAGTTGAGACGCCCAATTCAATAGTTCCTGAATATTGCTTCTCACAATTAGTAAAACGTGCAGAAAGTTTTGTATAACCACCAAGCAATAAAACCAAAACACCGGTTGCTTGTGGATCCAGGGTACCAGTGTGCCCTACTTTTGATACCTTAAAACGTTTTTTAATAAAATTACAAACATCATGTGATGTCCATTCAGAAGGTTTATCGACTAATAAAATGCCTTCTAGCTTTTTCTTTTCATCCTTCATATCTACTCGTATAATTATATTTTTGTTTAATTCAAAATTACAAATCACAAAATCCAAATCACAAATAATTACCAAACACCAATGACCTAATGATTAAAACTTGACTTAGAAAAATCTAAAAATGTTTTGTGCATTGTGATTTGAATTTTGGTATTTATTTGTTTTTTGTAATTTGATGTTTGTTATTTTTTAAATTACTCGTTAATAATAAACTTAAAATTTATCCCCTGGCACTTGCAACATGTTCTTGTGCTTTGCTTAATAATTGTTCAACAGCACCGTTAAGAGTATCTTCGATAGTACAACCTGAGGCCTTTGCATGCCCGCCTCCGCCAAAAATCTTTGCTACTTTATTTACATCAGAGTCTCCCTTTGAACGTAAAGAAATCTTAATGCGAGGACTATCATTATTCTCACAAGCAAGAAATGCAATATTAACCCCCTTAACGTCTCTTAAAATATTAACAAAACCTTCACTATCTTCCGGCTTTGCGTTAACTGATAAAAAGTCGTTATTTGTCAAAAAGCTCCATGCAATAGTTTTATCCTGGGAGAAATGAACATTATGAAGGAAACGTTCCAATAATTTGATTTTCTGAGGCGATATATTTGAAAATAACTGCTCATTAAGATAATTGATATCTATGCCTGAGTGAATAAGATCTGAAATCACGGAATGTGTATATTCAGTGGTGTTTTGATACCTAAAAGAACCCGTATCAGTTGAAATAGCAGTATATAAAAACGATGCGACTTCTTTTGTTATGGAAATACCCAAATGTTTGAATATGGAATATAACATCTCTCCGCATGAAGATGCATCTGGGGCAACAATATTACACGTGCCAAAATATTTATTACTAATATGATGATCGATATTAATAATTTTTGACCCTTCAGTAATTAGTTTGCTTACACTGCCTATTCTTTCGATAGACGGAGAATCCAAGACAACAGCCCACTGAAACTGAGGAGGCTCTTTTATTTGATCATACAGAACCCATGAAACATTTAAAAATTTACAATCCCCCGGAATTTGGTCTTGGCAAACAACTGTTGTCTTCTTACCTAATTTATGCAGTAAATATTCCATAGCAAAGACACTCCCCACACTATCACCTTCGGGATTAATATGTGAAGCAATTAAAAAGCTATCGGCAGTATTTAAAATTTTTGCTAAATCGTCAAACATCAGACTCTGTTGTTTGTTTTTCATCATTAATTTTCTTTATAATTTTATCAATCTTTACGCTTTGATCTATTGATTCATCCAATTTAAAATGCAACCGAGGAGTATAACGCAACCGGATAGACTCGTTGATTCGGTACTGAAGAAAACCTTTTGAATGATCCAGAGCAATCAGAGTTGATTTTTTTTCTCTGTCACTACCCATAACACTTATAAAAACATTGGCATCCCGAAGGTCGGGCGCTACTTCAACACCCATAACAGTAATAAATCCCAGCCTAGGATCTTTTAATTCATTTAAAATTATATCGGCAATTTCAGTCCGAATAAGCTCAGCCACGCGCGCGATTCTTTTATTTTGTGCCATTTTTCCTCCCAATGATTATCGAAAGTGCTGGTAAAAATTAAAATGTTATAAATAAATTATTTTGTTAAATTTTATTATTTTCTCTTTACGTTATCTGTGGCTTATATTTATTCTTATTTTTAAATATCGATGTTAAAAGTTTAAAAAAGGCATCACAAGTCATAACAAGGCATTACAAGTGAATCGAAGTTATCAGGAGTAAAAGGCTACGAAGTCATACGCTCTTTGCTTCTTTATTTTCAGCTTTCAGCCTTCAGTTCTTTTTGCCGGATTTACCCGGCGTAGCCTAGACGGCGTGAACGGTCAGCTTAGCAACTAAGAAGCTAGCTAGATCAACGGGCTAAACGCAAAAACCCTTTTACCCCTGTGATGCCCTGTTATGCCTTAGTCTAAAAAAAACATATTCATATTTTTTAACACAGAGTAAAAGCCAATGAGTAAAATGAACAAAAAACTCAAAATTTTAAGATTTTTTATATTAATTCTAACGAATAGTTTATGACTTGAACGTCATGCATAGCCTCTATGTTATCGACAACTTTATCAATAACACTATTAATATGCCTCTTATCATTCCCAACTACACTAACACCTATAACAGAACGCTGCCACAAGTCATGATGATTAACTTCACTAATTGATATATTAAATTTATTTCTTAACCGTTCTATTATTCTTTTTAAAATAAAACGTTTCGATTTGAGAGAATTCGGAGCTGGTAAATACAATTCCAATTTTAAAACACCGATAATCATTTGTATATGGTAGGAATACGCGGAGCAAAAAGCTGCCGATTTTTCTACATTTAATTTACATATTAATACTTAAATTTGCATTTAAACGATATATGTTTATTTGCTGAATTATTCTACCCTTAAATCAACCTCTTATATTTATTGAATAACCGCTTTTTTAAAAATAAATAAAATACCGTAATAAAATTTAAAGCTTTGCGGCTACCTTTTCCTCCTTAAAACACTCGATAATATCTCCTACTTTAATATCATTATAATTCTCTATCACAACTCCACATTCATAACCTTCATTAACTTCTTTAACATCATCCTTAAATCGTCTGAGGGAATGAAATTTTCCTTCATAAATAACAATGTTCTCACGAATCAAACGAACACGTTGATTGCGGACTAACTTCCCCTTACGAACCATACACCCGCCAATATTCCCGATTCTAGAAGCCTTAAAAATCTGTGTCACCTCGGCCGAGCCTAAAACTACCTCTTTTATTGTCGGCTCAAGTAATCCTTCCATGGCTAATTTAACACTATTTATTGCTTCATAAATGACTTTATAATATTTAACATCAACCCTCTCACGTTCAATCATCGCCTGGGCATTTGAATCAGCCTTAACATGGAATCCTATAATCACTGCATCAGAAGCAACAGCAAGGACCACATCTGATTCATTAATACCACCTGCCGCTCCGTGAATAACTTTTAGTTTTATTTTATCAGTGCTTAATTTCTCAAGCGACTGCCGCAACACTTCAACAGAACCCTGAACATCAGCCTTAATAATAATCTTTAGTTCCTTAACTCCGCTTTCCTTCATCATATCATATAAACCTTCAAGAGAAAGGTGACGGACATTGCTTCCAAGGTTTTTCTCTTTTATTTCCAATAAACGTTTTTCCGTAATCGAGCGGGCCTGCCATTCATCATTAACCACGTAAAACCGTTCGCCCGCATCAAGGACTCCGTTAATCCCGGTAATCTCAACAGGTGTTGAAGGAGTAGCATCCTTAACATTTTTTCCTTTATCGTTATGCATAGAACGTACTTTTCCATAATATCTTCCACAAACTACAATATCACCAACATGCAGAGTGCCATTTTGTACTAGCACATGAGCAACAGAGCCTAAACTTTTCGACAATTTACCTTCTACAACTGTTCCCTGAGCTAAACGGTTTGGATTTGCTTTGAGTTCTAATATTTCCGCCTCAAGGAGCAACAATTCCAAAAGTTCGTCAATCCCTTTACCTGTCTTTGCAGAGACATTCACCATTATTGTTTTACCACCCCAATCTTCAGGCATAAGCCCTTGCTTCTGCAGGCCGGATTTTACTTTATCAGGATTTGCAGTGGATAAATCTGATTTATTAATTGCAACAACAATAGGAGTTTCTGCAGCCTTTGCGTGGTTGATTGCTTCTATTGTCTGCGGCATAACACCATCATCAGCAGCAACAACTAATACAACGATGTCGGTAAGATGAGCACCGCGAGACCTCATTGCTGTAAAAGCAGAATGACCAGGGGTGTCGAGAAAAGTAACTTTTCCTTTATTTGGTAATGAAACCTCGTAAGCGCCTACATGTTGTGTAATTTTACCTGCTTCTCTGTCAACAACATGGCTGCTTCTTATAGCGTCGAGCAGGGATGTCTTACCATGATCAACGTGTCCCATCATTGTAACTATGGGCGGCCGGCCTACCAAATCTGCTTCATCATCCTCTTTCTCATGTTCCTGGATTAATTTTTCTTCTTCGGATGGAAGTTTTTCTATCCGCACATTAAATCTCTCAGCGATTTTCATAACTATATCTTCATCAAGACGCTGATTTACCGTAGCAAAGATTCCCATACCCATTAATGTTTTAATAAGCTCGGATGTCTTTATAAATAAATTTGTGGCTAAACCTCCAACAGTTATAGGAATTTTAATTTGAATAAAATCCGGTTTCTTAGTAGAAACTTTAGGTGGCGGGGTAACTGCAGAAACTGTCTCTTGGGGTTCTTTTCCCCTTGGTTTAACAATTCTCTTTCTCTTTTTAACAACTTGAGAAACAGTCTCTTCTTTAGCCTTTTTTTCTACACCAACTGCAAAAACTTCTTTTTTAACCTTAAAAGAAGTTTTTTTAGGAGCTCGTTGTTTTTTCTTTGTATCTTTTTTCCCCTTTATGGTTTTACTTTCAGCTGTAGTTTTTTTTGGCCCTCTTTTTTTTGAAGTCTGTTTTTTCTTAGTCTCCTTCTTACTTGCTGCAGATTCTTTTGAGAAAGTACTCTCAATAAGTTTAACAGCCTCATCGTCAAGGATACTAAGATGGTTTTTAACACTTATTTCTTTTTGCTTAAGAAATTTTAAAATTTCTTTGCTTGTTACGCCTATATTTTTTGCAAGTTCAAAAACTTTCATAATTTTTATAATATATTACTTAAATTACTTTTCTTAGTTTTATCCCCGTCAACAATAGCCCTATGCGCAGCAGTAATAATTTTTTCCGCGGTTTTCACACCGATTCCTTCAATTTTCTGCATATCTTCAACACTTGATTTTAAAATATCCTTTATAGTAGTAATACCCGCTGTTTCCAGCAACTTTTCAGTCTTTTTACCGACTCCATCAAGTGAACTAATAGGAATTTTCTGGCTCATACTCCGCACGTCAAGTTCCCATTTAATAAGTTTTGAAGCAAGCCTAACATTCTGTCCCCTCTTACCGATTGCAAGAGACAACTGGTCATCATTAACAATGATTTCGGCCCTTTTCCCCTCACGGTTAAGATTAACCTGAGATAATTCAGCCGGAGCCAGGGCATTACGGATAAAAACTTCAGGATCATCATTCCACCGTACAATATCAATTTTCTCACCCTGTAATTCCCGAACAATATTCTTAACCCTTTGACCCCGCATACCTACGCAGGAGCCTACACAATCTATTTTTTCATCATTAGAATGTACAGCAATTTTTGTTCTTGAACCAGCCTCACGAGATACAGACACTATAGTAACTATCCCGTCATGAATTTCAGGAACCTCAAGTTCAAACAAACATTTGACCAAATTTGGATGAGTTCTAGAAAGTATAATTTCAGGTCCCCGGGTAGTTTTTTTCACGTCTAATAAATAACTGCGGATATGGTCTCCCTGACGATATTTATCATTACTGTACTGCTCCCGAGCCGGCAGAATACCGTCAGCCTTTCCTAAATTAACTATTATAGCCCTCTTTTCAATAAGATGAACAACGCCGCTAACTAACTGCCCCTTTTTTTCCAAAAACTCTTGATAAATAGATTCTCTCTCAGCCTCGCGAATCTTTTGTATAATAACCTGCTTTGCAGTCTGAGCGGCTATTCTCCCAAAATCAGCATCATATACTTCTTTTCCATCTTCTAAAATTTTTATCACGCCTGTGTCTGGATCTATTTCAATAGTATATTTTTCATAATTCTTAAACGTCTTTTTACAAGCAGACATTAAAGCAGACTTGAGAGTCTCTATAAGTACCTCTTTTTTAATATTTTTCTCCTTTTCGATGTATTCAAGACTCTGTAATAATTCGTTATTCATTTATCTCTCCTCCACGCACATATAAGCATACATGTTAAAATCTTTAACTTATTGAAAATCATAAAGTTGCTTAAAAATAAGAAAGTGGGCTTACGCCCACTTTGAAAACTTCGTAATTATTTAGCCGATTGAGTAAAAAAGTTAATAAAATTGTATTTGTTGCC
>CAZLCT010000065.1:0-14768 GCA_964558015.1 uncultured bacterium
AACTCTTAATATTTCGAATGCCTCCTTAGGCGTTAATTGGCTTATTTCTTCTCCTCGATTTATTTATTATACAATACAGCTATCAATTAAAACTCATGAGAAAGCAAACAGCACAATTTCTTTTATCGGAACATTCATCAGTGAAATCAAAGGACTCATTGCACAGGCAAAGGCTTTTTCAAAACAAATATTACTGTCTCAAAGCCCACGAAGTATTACAGAAGTGGAAGGGATTAAGTTGGAATCATTATCAGAGGAAGAAATATTTGATCTTTATAAAGAGGTTGCTTATGAAAACATTTCATATGTAACTGATGAAAAAATAGAAGATGTATTTAACCATTCAAGGCGTGTTCGTGATATTGCAGTGATCATAGCAAGAAAGATAGGAATGGATGAGCATGCAATTCATACATTAAATAATATTTGCTTAGTTCATGACATTGGCAAATTAGCAGAAGAGGAATTATTTGACACTATTAATCAAGAAGGTGAGTTAGACCCATGGGAAAAAAAGGTTGTTAACCACCATGCATGGTACAGTATAGAAGTTTTGCAAGATAAAGGCATAATCCTTACGCCTCGTGAATTGATAACTATCTTGTATCACCATAATTTAGGGGGCATGATAGAAATTACTGACTTCAGAGAGTATTTTACATATTATCGGTTTCCACAAATACTGGTTTTTGCAGATCATTTTGATGCCGAATATGATTATAGCCGGCCGTATAAAAATTCTTTTAAGCCGTTGCTAAAAACCTTGGAAGAAATTAAAGCTAAATTCGGCAATGCGATCGATGAAAAAACATATATGATTGTTGAGGAATTAATAAAAAAACGAGATAAAACATTTTTTAATATTATCGACGAAGCTAGTAATCATATTTTAGATGAGGAATCAGATGTTAATTCAAGGCCTTTAAACAGCGTTGGTGCAGCTAGTATTGACGATGAAAACGTGAAAGGGACTTCATCAAAATTTACAGATACAGATGATACTAGTGGGTCATATATTAATTCACGTCGTGCTCAATTGCACGAGATGTTGCATAGATTTCTTTATAGTGATATTGATTACAAACCTCGTGATTTGAAGGGTGAGGAACTTTTTGATCATATTGAAGTTGAGTATTTTGTTAATTATTGGGCAGAACGAATCCAAAGGGAAACCAATATGTATATTTATGATGTTCCGGAAGAAACTTTAAAGGTTTATTTAGATAATTATTTAGACTGGTTGCTAAGTATACAAAGGTTAGCTCAGAGGCATATAGATGAAAATGAGCTTGATCCGTTTGACATCTTTCTGAATCTTCAAGAGACTGAAGAGGCTAAGAAAGTAATTTCCCAAAGGTTAGATTTTTTTATTACAAGCTATCCGGATAGAAATAACTGGCCAGTTGTAACCATTAATGATTTTAATAAAAGTCATTCACAGTTGAGCGATATATTAGAACAAAATACCGACCTTGAGATTGCTTACAAGCGGACATTGGCAAGATATTATTACGAACTTAATAAAACAGGAAAAAGACTTAAAAGAGAGCTTAAAAACAGAATTAAGACAGAGTCGAATGTTATTAAGTCGATTATTGTTTCGTTTCATAATAGTAATGTTGATATGAATAATGAAAGCCTAGACTGGTTATTAGATATTCATGAAAATCATGTTTATGAAAATATAGAATGGGAAGAATTGTATAAAAAATATGGCGACCGCACTAAAGAAAACTATGTTCATCATGGTACAAATTATAATATTTTACGCATCATAGCCAACGAAATTAATTTAGGTCCGGATGATGTTTTCTATGACCTTGGAAGTGGATTCGGTCGTTTCCTTTTCTATCTTGCCTTGATTAATAAAAAGGGTAAACTTAAGGGTATTGAATTAGTTCCTGAGGAGGTTAATGAGGCTAATAGGATAAAAGATGCTTTGAGATTAGAGAATGTTGAATTTATTCAGGGAAATGTACGTGATGAAGATTTTAGTGACGGAACCGTTTTCTTTTTATATCACCCGTTTGAAGAAAAAACGTTAGACATAGTCATACAGAAACTAAAAAATATTTCCATTAAGAAAAAAATTAAAATAATATCATGGGGAAATTGTTCTAATGAGTTTAGTAAACAGAGTGATTGGTTAAAACCAGCACGATATATTCAATCTACTAAGTCACATATACGTGATATTGCAATATTTGAATCAAAAGAGGAAAAACTTGAGCAAAACACAGATATTTTTGAGACGGTTGATGAGTTGCAGGTTAAAGATGGAAGTGATTATTTAAGTGATTCTCAGCAAATAGGAAAGGAAGCAGAGGTAAGGGATTGGTCATTAGAATTCCAGAAAAAGGATCAGAAAGCATCAGTTGGTGTGTATCAGCCAAAGTCTAGGAGAAAATTGGGAGACCTACAATTGTCGAGGAACAGAAAAATAAATCCTATAAAAGAAGTACAAAAAGAAATTTCAAAAGTAAAATTTAAAAATGATGAACATAGAAACCTTATTCATGAAATAATTCGGCTTTTTGAACATTCACCGCCTAAGGTCAAACCATATCTTTATACTTTTAAAACTATTATAAAAGATCTAATCGGATTTGCTTTTCCTCAAATCCGTTTTACCTATCTTGAGAAAAAATACAAAAGCCTTCCACGCGGATTCATTTCTTTACATGAAGATTTAAGAAATAACCCCATTGCACTTTTTCATGAACTTTCTCACTACTTTATTGACATTCGCAGTAAAAGGAAAGGTAAAGGATTATTAGAACTAAGTTGTATAAATAGAAAGGGAAGCCTATACATATTGGTGAAGGGACGGGAAACATTTCATCAGCAGTTCAGGGAATTAGGTAAGGTTAAGCTTTCAAAAGAGACACTTGCCATGGCAGCTAAATGGGGTAAGAAAGGATCTTCACCGCATTATATTTTACGGGCATTGCAGAGAGAAATTTTTGGCAAAGATGATATTAATTTATCTGAAGACATAAAAAAGAAGAAACAATTGAGTGGCTCTTCTTTGAAAGATGATTATTTTCAAGAATCCAAGACAATCTTTGAAGAAATAACAAAGAGTGAAAAAAAGTTTAAGGAAAAACTGGCTCCAAAATTAAAAGAAAAAACTATTGAAGAAATTGGACTTGAGCATGTGGTTGAATTGTGTGAATCTTCAAAGATAAAAATACGCTCCCCTAAAGTTGTATTGCAAGAGTTAAAAAGTCAAATTGAATTGCTCAAGAGAATGCGAATAGAGTCTAAGCAGGAAGAACGTGAAATGATTGAGGCACAAATAACGCGAGGAGAGGAAGCACTTATATTAGGAGTAGATGATGAGGAAATACGAAACAAACTTGATCTTGGGTACGTGATTACGGTTGAAGTGAATGGGGAACGATATAATTATTGTGATATAAAAAGATATGATAATGGCATTTTTGTTTTAGATACTTTTGTTGAAAAAAGTAAAACGTTTCAGGAAATACCCATTGATTTGTCTGATGCTAAGGTGTGGCTTGAGCTTGGTTTGCAGGCCGAAATGACACAAATTGATTTGCAAATAGAGGCTTTGGAAGAGATAGTAGCAAAACTTGAGAATGGAGAGACGACGACCGGAATAGATACCTTAGATTATATGTTAGGTTTAGCAGTGCCTGAAGTAAGTCCAACTAATATTGACGATGGTAATCCATTGACATTTATAGAAAGAGTAAAATTTGGGCTAGTACACGGTCCTGCTAGTACTGGTAAAACAACATTATTAGTTCAAGCTATTAAAAACATTACAATGAAACAAAATATGCCTGTTGTTGTTTTAGCACCTCAACATCCTATTGTCGATGAGATTACAATTAGGGCAGATAAAGAAAAAATACCACTATTGCGTTGCGGTACTCAGTTTCACAAAATGAGAACAAGGGTAAAGTTAACTAATTGTGCTCATTGCGGCATAGGAAATAAAATTTTCAAGAAACGATACAGTGAATATGCAGGAAGAGGGTTTTTGCTATCAGGCACTGTTATTGGAGGAGCTCTTGAGCCTCTTATGAATATGTTATCTAATCCTGAAAAATATCCGCTTTCAAATAAACAAAAACGAAATTTTGTTATGATTGTGGAAGAAGCTGCACTTATAAATTATCCAGAACTCTTGACCGCAGTATATAGACTTAAGCCAAAACGTTTAATTCTCGTCGGCGACCATAAACAATTTTCTCCTTATAAACTATCGGCAAAATATAAAGAAAGAAAACAATACCGGAGAATAATAAAAGGTTTTAAGAGGTCTATTTTGAGAAGATACGAAACAAGTTCTTTTAAAGATTTAATAAAGAGGCCGTTTAGCAGAATGCGTATTTTAATAAATTATCGTAATCATTGGCTTATTGTAAGATTAGCTCAGTTTTTCTACCGGGGATTTAGACTCCATAGTATGAGCGAAAAGCTTGGAGATACAGCGGAGCGGGATACATTAGAGATAGTTGATACATCCCAGTGGTCTCGTCAATCATATCAAAATTTTGATTTTGATGCTGAGAGTTATTTTAATAAAACGGAAGCGCGGTTAATTATTGTAAAAATAAAGGAATTTTTTAAAAAAATATCGAAAGATGGCAGTCAATATACAGCCAAGGATATTATGATTATAACCCCATATAACGGACAAATTCGATATATCAAAAAACTGATTGATGAAATAGATGATAAGGAAATATCTTTTGATGATAAGAAAGTACTTAAAGAAAACGTGATTACTTCTCTTGCTTCACAGTCAAGAGAAAATAGGGTGGTATTGGTATCATTAGTGAGAAGCTCTGATAAAAAGAAGAAAAAGGTTGTGCATTATAAAAACAACATCACTTCACCATTTATGGATGATGAGCCTATTGTAAATGATCCCTCATTACTTTTGGTAACAATAACCAGGGCAAAAGAAAAACTATTTATTGTAGGTAATAGAGAAACGTTAGAAGACCTTACAAAAGAATCAAAGAGTTTTATTGCAAGGAACATGTATTCGTGGTTATTTGCTTTTCTTTCAAAAAAGAAGTCTTATATGGTAAGTGAAATAACGAAACTCATAAAAGATGCAGATACGGAAGATGATGCTGAAGTTGCATTAACCGGTAATGGGTTAGAGAAGTTATATGTTGGTAATGTGCATGATCATGTAAAGACAATAAAGTCTAAGTTAAATCTTCCGCATCCACTTGATGTAAAAGACAACGTTATTATTATTGGCGAAGGGACTAATACGGTTTTCTTATCAAAGAGGATACATCATAATAAAATAGTTTGGGCTTTTAAATTTAAGGATAGAAGAAAGATAGCTCTTTTATTAAGTATTGTGCTACGGGAGGATGCCCAGGCGCGTAAGAAAAAAAATTCCAAACTTGTGAAAATGTTTTTTGATGTTGGTAAGAAGTACCCAAAGGAGGATATGTATGGGCTAAGACCTGGAGGGGGTATGAAGCGTGAAGATAAACAATTGTTTGAAAGTCTTAAGAAATATTTCATAAAACATTTTGATGATAATACTGCACATAGATTAGCATTTACACTTGCACGTATGAAGCCTGGTTCTCTTGAGATTCTTTATGTGGTCGGGCTTATTAATAAAAAAGATCTGGATGTTTTAATTAATAAAGAACATGAGAAAATAAATAAGATAAGTAATTCTTGTATATCAAAATTTGAAAAGCTTGTGGAGTCATATAAAAACAGTTCTTTAAATAAAAAGCACAAAGAGCAAATGATGTGGCGTCTTATTCCACTTAGAGTCATAGATTTTATTGCTGCTGAGTGTGATACTACGCCAAAAAATATAACAACAATCATAATAGAACATCCAGATTCACCTCTTTGGCTTCTTAAAGCAGCAGAAATCGTTGATAAGATAAAAGATAAGGTGGGGGGACTAAGCGTTGCATGGCGTATTGTTATGAGGCAGAAACTAAAGAATGTTGATAAATATGTTAGACAGTTTGTGAAAAAGGTTAATGAGACAAAAGATATATTTGGAGGGGAACACAAAGCTCGCAAGAGGATAGTAAATGTTGGTTTAGATAAGATAGACGAGTTAGTTAAAGAAATTGAGTTGAAGAAAAAAAGTGCGGCAGATGCAAAGGCAGTTGATATATCAAAGAAAAATAAATGGAAATCAGAACAAGGATCAGGCCGAATAACGCCACAAGTAGCGATTGTATGTGCCGGGTTGGTAGGGTTGATTACTTATCTTTTAGTAAAGAACTTAGATATGAACGTTTATCATGCTCTTTTCATCAGTTCAGCTTCATTAATTGGAGGCATACTTTGTATAGTAACGACAAAAGTAATGATAAATTATATTCAGGGTTTAAAGGCTGAAAAAGTGTCTGTTGCGGCTTCTTCCTCAACAAAAACTGCTGATGGGTGGCATTGTGAAATTTTTGTACAGTACCAACATTTATGTCCGGGTTTAATAGCTGATATTTTGGGAACTATGAAAAAAACAGCCAACGTTGTTTTCATTGAAAGAATTATTAAAGAAGATACTCGGATTTATAATGTAGGTATTAACGTAAAAAAGAAAGCTCAAATAGAAAAAATCCTAAAACGTATCCGAAAAATTAATGATTTTAGCGATAAGGAATTTGAAGAAATGAAAGAAAGACAGACATGGATACTTGAATTTGATATTGAGGACATTCCCGGACAGCTTTATAGAGTCGCACGTACTTTAGGGAATGAAAAGATAAGAATTTCTTCATTCCTGACTGCTAGTGTTCCTCCTAAGAAGGGTAAAAAGATTCATGAGATATTCGAAATTGAAATAGCAAGTCGTATACCATTATCTTCAGAGGAAATTTATAAAAAAGTAAGTACTGCTCTACGTTCTAATGTAATTTTAGATTTTGGCGAACAAGAGAATGATCTTTTAGTTGAAGGTAATCTTATTGATAGAGTGATGGAAGAGCTATTGTATGAATTAAGTGAACTTGGCATTGTATTAACTGAAAATGAGAGAGAGCTACTTGCAAAAGCATTAAATATAATAGGAGAAAAAGATATAAGTAGAGCACGAAAAGACGGAAAAAGCCCGTTTATCAGCCACCACGTAGCAATAGTAAAAATTTTAGCCCAAGAGTGCGGAGTGCGAGATGCTAGTTTGTTTTTAATAGCATTGTTACATGATTCGATTGAAGATGGGCAGGTTTCTTATGAAGAATTAATAGATATGTTTGGGATTGATACAGCTGACGTTGTGGATCTTCTTACCCGTGTAGGCTATAAATTTAAACCTGGTGTTGAAAAAGATTATCTGAGCCGCATACTCGGGTGTCTTTATAATAAAGACAGTGCGGGAAAAATTAAAAATAGTATTGTGGAAAAGGGGACTAAAGCTATACTTGTTAAATTAGCCGACAGAACCCATAATTTGCGTACTCTTGATGGACTAAAAGAAAATGCCAGAAGAAATCAATATTTTTCAACCTTAGATATTTTTATACCAGAGTTCGTAAATAAAATTGATATTAAAAAATTAGATAAAAAATTTAAAAAAGAAATTGAAGAAGCCATTGAGACATTACATAAGCAAATTCTTAAAGCGGGGAGAGACTTCGGATTTTTGAACGATAAGAATGTTATAAATTTGGAAGAAGTACAACTTTATACAATGTCTATAGACGGGACATTAAGGGGATTGCAAGGGATAGACCGTTATCAAAAGGTTATCGATGAAATAGCAGTGAAATTTACTGATATTACAAATGTAAGACAGTGGTATAGCGACATGTTCAGCAAAACATCTGATGATATGGGACAATGTAAAGATGATTATTTACAAAAGATTTATAAGTTTTTACTCAAAGCACATAATCCAAAAGAGTGGAGCATACCCTCAGAGTGGAGTCCTTCCATAGAATTTCATGAAAGTCAGTATATGCTTACCCTCTCAAATATGTCTGCTAAAGAGCTTATAAGAGAATACGATATTTTAAGCGACATAAAAGGAAAGATTTATTTGCCACAGTACGGGTTGTGGGATATAGACGATATTGTAGGAAAAATTACTGCTCAAATAAATGCGTTTGAGAATTTAAGAGCACAAACTGAAATATTTAAGAAACTATATGGCGACGAAGGTTCTACGGCAGCGTTAAATTTTAAATTCAAATTAGTAGCAGAAAAGAAGAGATTCTTACTACTGCGTGAATGGGTATACCGCCATTGGAATAAGGAGCTAAAGCTAAAGTCGCATTTACTTTTTGATTTATCGGAGGAAGACGGAGTACAGAAGTCGGAAGTCAGAGGTCAGAAAAAAGATAGAACAGATTTATTGGATTATAATAATGATATAGAGAGGGCAGTAAGGCAATTAATACAGGATATAGGTAGTGATTATACCATTGATTTTGGTGATGTGTATGGATTTATGAATAAAGAGAGTTGGAAATTTAAGAAGAATATAACGTTTGAAGAGCAAAAAGATAGGTTTTTTGAAAAGCTTTTTACATATATTGAGCGCAACTTAAGTTTACAAGCTATGATGGATGAAAGTTTGAATAATGCATATGATGCTATTGGTTCGGTATATGATAAAAGATTGCTACCAAAAGGACCTCCTGAAGGATATAGAGGAACAATTAAGGTATCTTTTGCTTTTGATACTATTAATCAGGAGAAAAGATTAATTATAACCATAGCTGATAATGGGCTTGGCATATATGCGGCTGATAATATTCAAAAGAAAGAGTCTCCACATGTTTATATCGGAAGGAGTAATAAAGGTAAATTGGCCATGGATTTGAATAAGTCTGTAATAGGTGCCGATTGGACTCTTACGCGTGAGACTCCACGGGACATATTTTACGGAGATAAGAAGACAAAAATGGTTATTTCAATTCCTCTTAAAAATTTACGAGCTAGACTTACTCAATCAAGAGATGAGGAGGGGAAATTATATATACAAGGCTTACCGGTTATTTTCCATAGAAATGTTTTAAAAGAAATGCGTGAAAGATATAAGAAAATACTTGAATATGTTCTTGATGATTTGATGAACGATTATTATGGTTTTTTTAGCGAATTTAAATACAGGGATGGGAAGATAGTTATAACTAAGGAAGGTGAAAAAATTGATCGCAAATTTGATGCACTAATCAGTGTTCCTGAAAATATACTTAAGGAGTGTTTGGAAAACAAAGAAAAAATAAATGAGTTAAAAGAATATATACTTCCCTTTGCATTAAGTAGAGAAAAAATTTCAATGTATACCACTATAGACGAAGCTGTAGAGGAGTTGAAAAAACAGTTTATTTTAAAATGGCCAGGTAATGATACCCCATTTGATTTTAATAATAATGTAATGGTTCATCTATATTTAGAGGAACTTTATTGGACGTGGATGTATAAAATGACTTCATCAGATAATTCTGAAGGAAAGTCGGCAGAGGAACATGCGAAAGAGTTATTATTCGAAGCGATGCAGCAGATTCATGAATTTGTTACATACGAGGATGTTAAACGAATATCAAGTTATTTTTTAAAAGTTAAGGAAAAAAATCCTGATTTATTATGGAACATTTTTTTGCAACCTTTGGCTTATATTAAAAATTTTATTGAAAGACAGCATTTTAATTCTCAATTATGCAATGAAACATACAGTGCAATTGATCGTACTATAGAAGAAATTACGGGAAGTAAAAATGGTATTGAGGAGTTTAATCGAGTGGAAAGGGACATTCGACGTATTCTTGAAACACATATTGATGCTAGTCCCTTTATTATTTGCATTGATAAAGTACTAAGGGAGAGTCGAGGATATGAACTTATTAAAAACGTGCTTGGTAAGGAAGAGGCTAAAAGAAATATCACTTTCACTATTGTTGATGAAACAAATATAGATAATGCAAATCTACTCCTTGCTTTTGAAGACTCTGAGATTACACAAAAACATAGTAATGTGTATGCCTTTTCTAAAGACTTTAAAACTTTTACGGGCGATCTTTTTCTTTTAAGCATTTTCTTTGATTGTCTATTGGCAAGGGGATTAAAGGGGAGAGGATTTCAGGTATCAAGCTTTGATTGGGTCGGGGAAATTGGTACAGTTCATTTTCATAAGGAATTCCTAACCAGCTTTAATAAAACACTATTAGAATATATACAAGATCGCCTAATTATTCAAGTTGCCGCATAAGTGGTGTCTGATGCCAATTTGTTTGACACTATCAGAGCCCTCTGTTATAATTCATGCTTTAAATCATGCGTCTGCCTAGGGTTTACTTGCCTCCAGATGCCTTTATAAAAGGGATAAAAAGATGGATATTAATTGGTCAGAACGGTTACAAAAGCTTCCGCCATATCTTTTTGCGGAGATTGATAAACTAAAAAGAAAAACACGAGAGCAAGGCCATCAGGTAATTGATTTGGGTGTAGGCGACCCGGATTTACCCACACCAGAATTTATTATAGATGAACTTTATGCACAAGCTAAAGTGCAGGCAAATCAAAGATATGCACTCGACCAGGGCATTCCGCAATTGCGTAATGAAATACAGCGTTGGCTTACGGAAAGATTTAATATTGAAGTGGATAGCGTATGTGAAATACTTCCTACTATTGGTTCTAAAGAGGCAATAGCACATTTTCCATTAGCAATAATAAATTCCGGAGACTTGGCTTTAGTTCCTGATCCATGTTATCCCCCTTATAAGTCTGGCGTTTTATTTGCTAATGGCCGAGTAGAAATCATGCCATTATTAAATGAAAATTCGTTTTTGCCTGATTTTAGTAAGATTTCTGAAGATTCATTGAGAAGGGCAAAGATAATGTATTTGAATTATCCTAATAATCCAACATCTGCATGTGCTCCAAAGGAGTTTTATGAAGATGCTATAAAACTTGCAAAGAAATATAATATTATTATTTGCAGTGACTTAGCCTATAGTGAGATATCATTTGATGGGTATAGACCGGTTAGTATTTTAGAAGTAAAGGGAGCCAAGGATGTTTCAATAGAATTTCATTCCTTATCAAAAACTTATAATATGACCGGCTGGCGTATTGGTTTTGCATATGGAAATAAAGAACTCATAAAGATGTTATCAAAGGTAAAAGAAAATATTGATTCTGGGATCTTTCAAGCAATTCAATATGCAGGTCTAAAAGCTCTTAGGGAAGGGGCTTCCTCTATAAAGAAAAATCTTTTTATTTATGAACAGCGTCGCGATATGCTTGTTCAGGGGCTAAAATCTTTAGGATATGAAGTGGAGGTACCAAAGGCTACATTTTATTTGTGGATAGCTGTACCAAAAGGATATACTTCGGCTGAATTTTGTATGAAACTCTTACGCGAAGCCCATTTAGTTGTTACCCCAGGTAATGGTTTTGGTTCGTCCGGGGAAGGCTATTTCCGAATTGCATTAACTATTGATTCAAAACAGTTGCCGATAGTAATTGAGCGGTTGAGGAAAATTAGTTTATAATTTTTTATAAATGATTTACGATTTATATTATAAAACGGAATTATGCCTTGCGTTTTTTTAGGATTAGGTTCAAATATTGGCAATAAAGAAAAAAATTTACAAACAGCGATTGCTTTGATTGCGGACATTCCTGATTGCAAAATAATTGCGATTTCACCATGCTATGAGACCTCACCAGTCGGAGGATATCCGCAAGATGATTTTTTAAATCAAGTCATTGAAGTCACAACAGCGTTATCACCCCTTAAGTTATTAGAACACCTTGTCGAGATTGAGCAATTATTTGGAAGAACACATTCCGAACGTAATGCACCACGTAGGCTTGATATCGACGTTTTATTGTTTGATAATGCAATTATACACAATGATACGCTAACAATCCCCCATCCACGGATGCACGAGCGACTCTTTGTGTTAATTCCACTTGCAGATATTGCTGCTGATGTGATTCATCCTATAGTGAATAAAACAATATGTAATATAAGGGATGATGTTATAAAAAAAGTGGGAGAATTACAGCGCATAAAATTGAAATCGTAACACCCTATTATAAAGATTTTGGATGATTACGGTTAGTTTCAGATGGTTGTGGATAGTTAATTTTAGTAACCCTCCGTAACAAGCCATAACTTTTCGAAACCTTCCGTAACTGTTTAATTATGAAAGTTATTAAATCAATATCAAAATTAAGGAAAGAGTTACAAAAAGGGCGTGACAAAAAAGAGACTATCGGTTTTGTCCCAACCATGGGATATTTTCATAAGGGGCACTTAAGCCTTATACGCTGTGCAAGGAGAGAGAACGATATTGTAGTTGTTAGTATATTTGTGAATCCTATTCAATTCGGTCCACACGAAGATTACAAGAGATATCCGCGTAATTTAAGGCGTGATGCATTACTTGCACGTGAGGAAAAGGTAGATTATATATTTTGTCCTAATGTCAATACAATGTATCAGTCTCCGCATCATACTTTTGTTAATGTTGAAAAAATTACGGATATATTGTGCGGTTTGTGCCGGCCTGGACATTTCAAAGGTGTGACTACGGTTGTATCTAAGTTATTACACATTGTGCAGCCTGATAACGCATACTTTGGACAAAAAGATTACCAGCAATTTGTTGTTATAAAGAAGATGGTTGAAGAATTGAATATTCCTGTGAAAATAAAGCTATGTTCAATCGTTCGTGAGCATGACGGTCTGGCAATGAGTTCACGAAATGTGTATTTAAAACCAAAAGAGCGTATAAGAGCTTTAGCATTATATGCCTCACTTTGTAGAGCCAGACATTTAATAAAACATGGTGAACGCAATCCGCAAAAAGTTATTACAGAGATGAAAAAAATACTTGAGAAAAATTTTAATAAAATTGATTACATTGCCATTCTTAACCCTGATGGTTTTGACAGTATTAAACGTTTGCGAGGTAAAATATTTATTGGAGTTGCGGTTTATATCGGGAAAATAAGGTTGATTGATAATATTATTTTGAAAGTTAAATAAATAGGAGTGAGGAAATGTTAGTTACAGTTTTAAAATCTAAGATACATCGTGCTACGGTTACTGATAGCCAATTAGATTATGAAGGAAGTATAACCATCGATTCAGAACTTATAAAAAGAGCAAATTTGTTAATAGGAGAAAAAGTATTGGTTGTCAATCTAGCAAATGGATTACGTGTTGAAACTTATGTTATTGAGGGGAATCCCGGATCTGGTACAATTTGTTTAAACGGCGCTGCTGCGCATCGGTTTTCTGTAGGTGATAAAGTTATAATTATGTCATTTGTACATTTAAGCCCTGAGGAAGCACAAACTTTTAGACCTACACGTATAAAAGTTGATGGAAAGAATAAAGTTGTTTCTTAAATAACAAAAGGTGTTTGGAAAATAGGAAATATAAATGGAACCACAGAGTACACGGAGAATTTTTAATATATTTAAAGAAAAATCTCTGTGTTCTCCAGACAAATATCTTTTTAAATAGATAACTGAGAAAACGATAGGTTTTTTTACAAATTTATAATTTCTCAGTGTTCTCTGTGGTATTTTTATAATATTAAAAAATACAAGAGGTTGCCAATGACTATAAATAAAGAAGATAAGAGAATTTACAGCGATGAACAATATAAGAAAAAAGTAACGGCGAAGATTAAAGAACTTCAAAAAAAGCGTAATGCCATAATATTAGCCCATAATTATCAGCGTGACGAAATACAGGACATAGCCGATATACGTGGTGATTCTCTTGCTCTTGCTCGGGCTGCAATAGATATAAAGCAAGAAACAATTATATTTTGCGGCGTTCTTTTTATGGCAGAGAGTGCAGCTATATTAAATCCTGATAAACTGGTTTTACTTCCTGTTAAGGAAGCAGGGTGTCCATTGGCTGAAATGGCCACTCTTGATAAGTTACATCTTTATCGTAAACAGTATCCAGACGCAGCTGTGGTATGTTATGTAAATTCTCCGGCTTATATTAAAGCTGAGTGTGATATATGTTGTACATCAAGTAATGCAATTAAAGTGGTCAAGAGCCTTTCAAACAAACAGGTTGTTTTTTTGCCTGATAGAAATCTTGCAAGGTATGTTGCCCAGAATGTACCTGAAAAGGAAATTATTATATGGCCGGGATTTTGTATTACTCATATGAGAGTCAAAGAAGAAGAGGTATTAAAAGCGAAGCAAGAACATCCAGACGCTGAACTTGTTGCGCATCCTGAGTGTGAACCCGAAGTGCTTCAGCACGCTGATTGTGTTACAAGTACGGGTGGTATGTTTTCATATATTAAGTCTTCCCCTAAAAAGAAATTCATTATCGCAACTGAAAAGGGCATGTTATATGGACTTGGTAAGGAAAATCCTGGAAAAGAGTTTTTCCTTCCTTCAGAATATTTAATATGTGCAAATATGAAACTAACAACTTTAGGATGGGTGCTTCATTCTTTAGAAAATTTAGTATATGAAGTAACAGTAGATAAAGAGATTAGAGAGAAAGCCCGTCTTTCCCTTGATAGGATGTTGGCAGTAAAGTAGAAGTGTCTGGATTAAAAGATATTGTGTATTTTTTTATCATATTAGTCTTTTGTTTTTATTAGCTATATGATAGATAGTGTTAAAAATAACATGAAAACTCAAATTTCAAATACTACAAAACCCAAAATAAATCCAAAAATTCAAATTCAAAGAAAGCTGTTTAAATGTGCTTATTTTGGATTTTTGATTTTAGATTTATTTGGTAATATTTGTGGCATTTGGATTTTGAAATTATAGATTTTGACAATACGAAATAA
>CAZLCT010000066.1:0-14311 GCA_964558015.1 uncultured bacterium
ACGGCAACAAATACAATTTTATTAACTTTTTTACTCAATCGGCTAAATAATTACAGCAGTAGTTATTAATTAAGATATTCTTTCCATTTTTAACCTTTCGGCGCTAATCGGCGCTAAAATCCAAAGATTGAGGAAAATATATTTTCATATTATCTAACCCATTAATATTAATTGTGGCTTACCCTGATTGATTTAAGTATATATAAATATTATACTTATATAAAATCAACCTTGCATGTATTCACAGAAAAATTTACCTTTAAAATTATAAAAATCCAACTTAATAGCTTAATATAGAGTTTTCTTATAAATCGAAAATGTTGTTTTAAAAAAGTAATATTTTTTACTAAATATATACAAAATTATGTCGATAAATATATATAACAAGAGATAAAAGCAGTGTCTAAAATTGTTGAAATAATAAAAGGGCATAAACTGTGAAAAAAAACGTATCATCTCATTATTTAAGAAATAAAATAGAAAGCGCTTCTCCTATTGGCAGGATATTAATTATGTTTGAGGCTTGTAATAAGTTTCTTAATAAATCCAGGGAGGGATTAGTAAATGGAGATAAGATGAAATTTGTTGAGAATAATATTAGGGCTCAAAATATTCTTCGTGAACTTCGTAATTCATTAAATCTTGATTTAGATGAAAAAATCGCTGTTGGGTTTTATAGGCTTTATAATTTTATGATAAAAAGACTCATGCAAGCAGTTAGAAGTAAAAATGTAGAACATATTGACGTTGTTAAAAGGATGGTTGCGCAGTTATATCAATCTTGGAAGACAGCACAAGATAAGGGATTAGGTAAGGATATTAAGAATGTTGAAGAACGAAAGGGGAAGAAAGAGGGAAGCTTAGTTCGGACTTCCATTACTCCCACACAGAGATCACATACTAAATTGAATGAAGGATTGAATCTTATTAGTTAAATAGTTTGAGTATTTATTTACACAGACAAATTTTTATTTATATTGTCTGTGTTTTTTTTGCCTATTTTTAGTCTGTTTTTTTCATTCTCCACTGCTAGAAGCTCTATTGAATAGAGGCACTCTTTTCGTTTTGGCTTACCTTTTTTATTGCTCATATCTTTAAATAATGTTATATTCAGAGCATTATTATACTGTATATTTCATAATCAATAAGGTTTTATATGTTTCAGAAAGTTTCTTCCTTTAAAGAAATTAAGGAAAAAAATAAGAAGAAAAATTTCATCGAAAGAGAAGCCAACCTTCCTGTAATTCAGTCATTTCCGCTTGTTGCTAAAATCGAGGTAACCAATCGATGCAATTTAAGTTGTATTATGTGCCGTCAAGGAAAAAGAGAGGAAAAGGTTAATGAACTTGACTTCAATGTTTTTAAAAAACTTAAGGAAATATTTCCTACTCTTTTGTCAGCTTACCTTTATGGTATCGGAGAAGTATTAACATACCCTAGCTTCATGGAATTGGTTGATTATTTGCTTTCATTTGAAGTTAATGTCGGCCTGCTTACTAATGGAATTTTAATAGATAATAAATTGGGAGAAGAGTGGGTTAAAAAAGGTTTATATAAATTGTCGATATCTGTTGATGGTGCAAGAAGAGAGACTTATGAAAGAATTCGTCGTGGAGCCTCTTATGATCGACTTTTTGCTAACATTGATATGATTAATAGTTTAAAAAAAGAATATGATGCTGATCGGCCAATTGTTACTTTTAATTTTGTTGTTATGAAAGATAACATTTGTGAGTTACCTGACTTGGTTGATTTGGCATATCACTTTGGGGCACAGGAAGTTATTGTGAATGATTTAATAGTCTTTTTTGATAATATGCGGGAGCAGGTTTTATCCTATGATGACCCATTATGTAAAGAAAATTTTTCTGAGGCTGAAAGACGGGCAAAAAGGAATGGTATAAAACTTTTTTTACCTGTTCCTTATAGATTTCAAAAGAGCATAAGGCCATGTTTAGATAATAAACTCAAATCTTTTTCCATTAATCCATGCACCGAAGCATGGTCCGGTTTTTGGCTGACGGCAGATGGTATTGTGACCCCATGCTGTTATTGGATGAAGCCAATGGGTAATTTGAAACATGATAATTTCCTAACGATTTGGAACAATAATAATTATCAACACTTGAGAAAAACAGTAAATACAGAAAAACGAAACAATCTGTGCAGGAGATGTGCCATAGCTGGAATGGAAAAAAGAGAATAATATAAACTCAGTTTTGATATTTTACGAATAATATAGTATGAAGGTCGTAAGTTCTGGAAGTAAATATATTTTTGAAGTTGTTAAAGCCAAAAATGGTGAAGCGACTTTAAAAGTTATCACTTCTTCTGAAAAATATATTTTTAGGCATAGCAGGTATAATCCTTCTCGTGAAGCAGGAAAATGGGTTAATACATTCGACCTTTCGGATAAAAAAAACATTATATTAATGGGGCTCGGCTTAGGGTATGAGCTTGAGGTTTTAGCTTCACGCATAAAGGAGCATCAAAGGATTTATGTAATTGAAAAATCTCGAGAGATATTTTCTTTTTTTAAAAAGACTTCTCCCCAAAATGAAATATTCAATGATAACAGAATCGTTTTTATTGTTAATACCCATGCAAAAGATTTAGTTTCAATTTTCAGGAATTTATCTCCTTCTTCCTCTTTATGTATTTTACGCCATCCTTCAACTGAAACCATGTTTTCTGATTATTACTCTAATGTTGAATGCATTTTATTGGGTAGTAATACACAGAAGATGACTGCTATTGTATTAGTTGGTAAAGGAATAGTCGCGCCATTTATTATAAAAGACATTGCAATAGCGCTTAAAGAGCTTAAATGTTCAGTAGAATTCTTTCCGCTTAGAAGGCACGGTGAGGATTTATTAAGAAGGGCACAGCAAGTTAAACCGGATTTTGTATTTGCCCTTGATGGAACCGGGCTTGATTTTCCCTGGATTCGGCGTCTTTCGTGTCCTAAAGTAGCCTGGTTTGTTGATAATCCATTTTATTTTCTTGATTATATTGATAGAAACAATCTCCTCTTTTGCTGGGATGAGGATTACATTAACGATCTGCAAGAGACTGGTTTTAAGAACGTTTATTTTCTTCCTTTAGCAACAAATTCCAATATTTTTAACCCAAATCCTCTAAAACAATCTGATTTAGAAAAATATGCTTGCGAAGTAAGTTTTGTCGGAAGTATTGGAAAACCTAAAGGAGCTTTATATAAAGAACGTAATCAGGCTATGAATAATATGTGTAATGATGAGATGCATAAGTTGTTTGATGGTTTAATGATGAAGCGAATGAAAAAGCTTCTTAGCGGGAGGAGTGGTCATTTACGAGATATCCTGGGGTCTTATTATGACACTATTGATATGCCCACCAGATTGTTTATAGATCGGAGAAACGATTTTGAGACAGGCAGTCTTTTGCGTGAGCATGTTGTAAGTGTTTTGCGGTCGTTTGATTGTCTTTTATTTGGAAACCAAGAACTTTCCAGAATGTGCAGTGAAACATGTCGTTTTATGGGTAAGATTAATTATCATTTAGAGTTGCCGAAATTGTATAAGGCTTGTTCTGTGAATATTAATGTAACTCGGCCACAACTGCTATCTATTGTTAATCAAAGGATTTATGATATTTCTGCTACACGTTCATTCATGCTTACTGATTACCGTAGATTTCTGAATAATATTTTCAGTTTTGATATTAATGCTATTTGTTTTCGTTCTTTAGGAGAGTTAAATGATAAAGTTAAGTACTATTTAAAGAATGAAAAGGAAAGAAGACAAATTGCTCATGAAATGTATAAAAATGTCATATTAAGACATACATATACACAAAGGATTAAAGAGATGCTGGAAATAATAAAAGAATTTTTATGATTTTTATTTGTAACTTATTACAAAACAATATATTGCAATATTAATTTATATATAATATAATATTTGGAAATATTATAAAAATTTTCCTTTTAAGGAAGTTAATATAGAAGAGTGTAGAAATGGGGGGATAGTTAGCAACTCTTAAAAAAGGGAATTACTTATGGAAGTAATTGCCAACGGTCAAAAGATACCATTTAATCTTACTGATGAGAAAAATGGTAAAGAGGTTTTACAGACCCTCTTACTTTTAACCAATCAGGCAAATAAGCTTATTATTGAATGTAAAATTAACGGGGAACCTGTTTCTTTACTTGAAAGAGATAAATTCGCCGAGCATTCTATAGATAGTATTAAAAAAATTGAGATTCTCGTTGAAAGTAAGTCACAAAAAATTATAAGTTGTCTTGAGGAAATTAATAATTTATTTACGAAAATAGGCGATTCATGCTCTGATGTTTCTAATATGTTAATAACGGGGCAGAAACATAAAGCTTTGACCTTATTTTCTGAGATTTTGGATAGTTGGAGGAAAAGTATTAATTTTTTACGTGTAATAGAGAGTTCATATAAATTAAAATTCAATGAGACAGAAATACAGGGGAAAAAAATAGAAGTTTCAAATGAGGAGCTTTATAAAGTATTCTGTGAAATTAAAAAAGCTATCGAAAACGAGGATTTAGTTACTATTGGCGATTTAGTAGAATACGAATTAAAAGAAAAAATTAAAGAGCAGAAAAACATTATTGTGGGTTTAGAGGACATTATAAAAAAAGAAACTCAAAAGTTAGAGCAGCAAGTACCATAATTTTATCGTAAAGTCCGTCCTGTTTATTTTACTTCCCTAAATTTTAAATATCGTAAATCTTGTAATGGCGAGAGATATTTTTGCAAAAAATATTGCATTGTTAAAGCAAAAACAGCCTTCCTTAGCGCTTCGCATCGAAACACGCCCACTTAACAACCAATGGTATGTTGTTTCAGCTAAAAATGATTGTTATACGTTAGGAGGAATAAATTCCCGCGGGCAGGAGGTACACTTACATAGTATATATAATCCACAACGTGAGGCACGGCAAATTGTCGATACTTATGAATATTCACTTACAGCCGATCTTGTATTTATGGGTTTTGCCTTAGGATACCATATTCGTGAAGTAATACGACGAGGGGGAAGGCGAAGTTTTATTGTTATTGTTGAGGACAATCTAGATATAATACGGTTGGCTTTTGAATATATTGATTATGAGGATATATTAACTTTACCTAATGTTATATGGTTTGTTAATGAACCTGCTTCTAGCTTATTTAATTGCTTGAAGAAATATTCTATAAGTATTTTAGCAAACAGTGTGACTGTCCTTGAGCACCCTCCAAGCATAAAGCTTAATCAAAAATATTATACATCAGTAAAGAAATCTGTATCCGAAATATATACTTGGGCAAAGGTAAACATAAACACTCATATTGCTAAGTCGGAAGATTTTTCAGCTAATATTCTTGCCAATATTATCGAAATAATCAAAAATCCTGGAGTAAAACACTTATTTGGGGCATTTGAAAATGTTCCTATATTTTTGGTATCTGCAGGCCCTTCGCTTGATAAAAATGTTCATTATTTAAGAAATGTCCGGGATCGTGGAATTATTATTACGGTAGATTCAGCACTAAAGACATTATTAGATAAAAATATAAAACCTGATTTAGTTGTCAGTATTGATTTTAGTGATCATAATTTAAAATACTTAGAAGGGATTGATAGTGAAAGTTTAGTATTAGTATTTGATCCTGAAGTTCATCCTGTTATTCCTTACCGTTTTAAAGGACGTAAATTTGTAATAAATATACCAAATAAGTCTCTATGTGAATGGATAACAAAAATTATCGGAGATAAAGGTAGATTGGAGAAAGGTCTTTCGGTGTCTCATACTGCATTTTTATTGGCATTGAGTATGAAAGCAAACCCGATAATATTTCTTGGTCAGGATCTTTCATATCCGAGGGGAATATGGCATAGCAAGGGATCACAAATATATCAAAAGGCCGGTATTAGTGAGGAATATAAAAAGAGAATGGGCGAGATAGAAGATTATTTTGGAGGCAGGGTAGTGACAGAAACTTCATTAAAGGTTTTTTTAAGCCATTTTGAAGGTATAATTGAAGGACTTGATGTTGATTGTTACAATGCAACAGAGGGGGGAGCACATATAAAAGGGGTGGAGGCAATTTCATTACGTGCGGCTATCTCAAAATTCTGTAAGAATACAATAAATAAAGATATTATTTGGTGCAAAGAATTTCCTCAAAATCATATTGATGAGAATATTCAAAGAGTATATGAGGAAGGATTAGTTATCATAGAAAGATTGACTCGGTGTAATCATAATTCATATAAGGCAT
Source organism: uncultured bacterium (assembly GCA_964558015.1). GTDB lineage: Bacteria > Omnitrophota > Omnitrophia > JAHJGZ01 > JAHJGZ01 > CAZLCT01. The sequence continues at coordinate 6,276 of CAZLCT010000066.1, forward strand.
ATCAATTTATAGATCAAATGATGCAAGAAGCAGGAAAAACTATATTTAATAAGAGTAATTTTATGAGTCTTTATAAAAAGGTAACTTCTATTATTAAAGAATTTAATAACGATCAAAAAATTTTAAATGTGATTAAAGATAATGCCACAGAGGCCTTACTTATTCGTTCAAAACGGGATATGAAATCATTGACTGACGGTGATTTTGAAAATAAACAGGAATTATTGAGCATATTAAATAAAGAACGATTGTTTTTTACATCTTTAGTTAAGGCGAGTGATTTTCTTAGTCAAGAATTTTGTGTTGCTATTAACACAATCAAAGAGAAGTATATCAATGTGCCTTTAAAAACTTAAAAAAAGTAATAAACGGCATTTTTTTTAAACTTGATTATTTATTCAATGAATGTATAATTAGATAAAAATAATAAATCTACAGAAATTTTATCTATTTTATTTTAGGATCTGATTAGTGCTTAAAAATAATCTTACATTTCTCCAGCCGACGGCAATATATAGAGAACTTATACTTTTAGACGAAATAGGCCGTAATCCAAAAATTACCCAAAGTCTTCTTGCCGAAAAAGCCGGCATCGTCCCTGCTATGGTTAATAACTATATTAAAAATTTTGTTAAAGATGGCTTGGTAATTCTTAATGGAAATAAAACAAGAAATATTATGTATGTTCTTACCCCGCAAGGAGAAAGGAAAAAATTTAATCTTCTGCTTTCTTATGTTAAAGAGACAGTTTCATTATATAAAAACGCAAAAGAAGGATTAAAATCCCGTTTATATGAATTAAAAGCTGAAGGGATTAGAAGAATTATTTTATACGGTGCTGCAGATACGGCCGAGCTTACATTTAGTGCGGCAGAAGAAGTTGGATTAGAAATTTTAGGTATCGTTGACAGTGACATAAAAAAACACGGGAGGGAATTTTTAGGTAAAAAGGTAGCAAGACCGGCAGTTATAAAAGAAATAATTCCGGATGCAGTTGTTATTTCTTCTTTTGGTTATCAAAATCAAATTTATGAAGAAATCAAAACTTTAGAACAAAATGGAATAAAAGTGAGGAAATTATAATATGCAAGAGAAAAAGATTGTTTTTCGTTGTCAGGGAGGGTATCAAATCGGCTGGGGGCATGTGATGCGTTGTCTTAGTCTGGCTCAATGGCTGAAGGGAAAATATAATGTCTATTTTATAATAAATCAGGATCCTAAGATTTGTGAATATATTAAGCAAAAAGAATTTCCTGTTTTTGAAGTAAGCGAAGGAAAAGATGATAAAAAATTTGAAGAGAAAATGACCAATACAGTTATTTCTTTGGATCCACATTTAGTCATTAATGATATCCGTGGCACAACACAAGAATACATGCAAACATTAAAGATGAGAAATATTAAGATTATTAATTTTGATGATATATCGAATAATGTAAAAATGGCAAATGTATATATAGATGCAAATAAAAAGGAAAAGATAGGTAAATGTTTCGGGCCTTCTTATATTGTGCTTTCTTCAATTTATCCTAAACTTGCAAAAAAGAAGAGAAAGACACATAAAAGAGTCAAAAAAATACTTGTCTCTTTAGGAGGAAGCGATCCCAATAATTTAACTGATAAGGCTCTTCGTTCTTTTGAAGGGAAAATCGCGGATCCTATTGAAATTCAAGTTATTGTAGGTCCGTCTCTCAAGCATAGAGAGCGTCTTGAAAAATGGAGCAGGCTCGGCAATGTTTCATTTTTATACGATTATGATGACTTATCTCCATTTTTTCTCAATGCTGACATTGCCCTTGTTAATGGTGGCATTACTATGTTTGAGTCTTTATGTTTAGGTACACCGACAGTTGTGATGGCACAGAATAAACCACAAGCAAAAAATGCCCGCCGGATGGAAAGAAAGGGAGTAGTTGTGAATCTTGGAGTCGGAACAAAAATTTCTGATAAAAAGATAGCGAGGAAAATAATCGCATTAATTAATTCCCCCTCAACACGGGAGAGGTTGTCTAATAAAGCGAAGAAGGAAATCGACGGAAAGGGAGTTTTCAGGGTTCTTGAACAAATAGAGCTGAATTTATGAGATGAGGCTAATGGAGCAAGTGAGGAGAGTATTATTATGAGAGAGCTTGTTATGATAATTGGGGGAGGTATTTTCCAGGTTCCTGCAATTATTGAAGCGAAAAAGATGGGATATGACGTTCTTGTTGTTGATATTGATAATAATGCTCCCGGATTCAAGATAGCAGATTTTGCTGAATATATTAGCACTAAAGACTTAAAAAATTGTATATCTTGTGCAAGAGCGTATAGTAAAACAAATAGTTTAAAAGCTGTTCTTACAGTGGGAACCGATGTTTCTTATACAGTTGCTTCGGTTGCAGAGGCCTTAGGATTACCCGGGATTTCACCCGAGGTTGCTTTGCGTGCAACAAACAAGTATTTAATGCGTTGCCGATTAGCTGAATGTGGGATCAGCTGTCCAAAATTTTTTATTGCTAATGAATTGGATGAAGCTCTCGAGAAAGCAAAACTTTTAACGTATCCCTTAGTAATAAAACCGGTTGATAATATGGGAGCCCGTGGGGTCAGAAGAATTGATAATGATGGACAATTGAGGGAGTCTTTTTCAAAAAGTATTTCTTATAGCGGAAATTATTCTGAATCGGCTGTGATTCTTGAAGAATATATGGGCGGAGATGAGATTAGTATGGATACTATTGTTGATGAATGTGGCTTTATACATTTGTTAACTGTTGCTGACCGCCATATTAATTTTCCTCCATACTTTATCGAAACCGGGCATACTATACCGTCGAAACTCCCTAAAATGGCAATAATGAATGCTTTTGATGTTATGAAACAAGCGGTTAGGGCAGTTGGAATCAACCTTGGTGCTGCTAAAGTTGATATGAAAATTACTCCTAAGGGGCCAATGATATGTGAGCTTACAGCGCGTCTCAGCGGAGGATTTCATTCACAATATACTGACCCTCTTGCTACAGGGATGAGCTCTATTAAGGCTGCACTTGATATAGCTTTGGGCAAGCCTTTGGATATAAATGATATAACGCCGAAGTTTTCACATGCGGCTATTGAGAGGGCATTGATTCCTTCACCGGGAAAGATTGTATCTATTGAAGGAGTTGATGAGGCACGGAAAATTGATGGAATTTTTGATGTTTTTATTACCAGTAAAGTTGGGGATATTATAGTTCCCCTGACGAGTAATATAGGTAAAGCAGGTCATATTATTGCTTATGGTACAACCATTGATAGGGCAGAGGCTGCGTATAATAAGGCAATAGATATTATTAAAATAAAAACTGTAAGTGAAATGGCGTTAGCTGAACAAAGATGATAGATAAAAAGGATATAAAAAGAGGCATTAGTCTCTGTGTGATCGTAAAAAATGAGGAAAAAATGATTAGGAGAACTATTGCCAGTGTTCGTGACATCGTCAATGAAATAATTGTTGTTGATACAGGATCCAATGATAAGACATGTGAACGTGCACGATCAGTCGGAGCTAAGATATTTCATTTTAATTGGTGCGATGATTTTTCTCAGGCCCGTAATTTTTCTCTTCAGCAGGCAAGCTATGAATGGATTTTAGTTCTTGATGCTGATGAAGTTATAGCAAAACGAGATTTAGGAAGACTTCCCCAAATAGTTAAAGATAATAACTGTGAAGCTGTTGTTTTGTCACAGAGAAATTATTGTAATAGTCCGGATACCGAGGGATGGCGTGCTAGCGTTAGTGAATATAAAGAAGGTGACGGCTATTTAGGCTTTTTTGATGTACCTGTAATCCGTCTTTTTCGTAATAATGGGCGTATTTATTTTCGAGGCTTAGTGCATGAGGTGGTTGATCAGACAACGAAAGGATTGAAAAAAAGATATCTTGATGTTCAGATACACCATTATTCACGTTATGAAGACAAGGAACAAAGGGAGAGAAAAAGCTTTTTTTTATCTTTCTTTATTATTAAAACAATTAGAGCTTAATCCGAATGATTCTGAAACGTGGTTTCATATCGGTCGTCAGTATTACACTCTGGGAAAATATGCCGAAGCAATTGTCTTTTTGCGAAAAGTGATAGAAGGAGGATCAAAATGTGAAATGGCTTATGATAATTTAGCGTCTACTTATGTTAATTGTGGAATGTATAAAGAGGCCAGGGATGTTTTGGAGAAACTAATTCGACTTAATCCACGTTATTACGAAGCATATTCGACATTAGGAGTAGTATATTATGAGTTAGGGGAGGTTGATAAGGCAATTGACTATTTAAAAGATTGTATTAATTTTAATTTAACCTCTTTTAAACCTTATTTTAACTTAGCAGTTACTTTTTATCGAGAAAAAAAATATGAAGAAGCATTACCTTATATTGAAAAGGCTGAAAATCTGGCATCAGTTTTTCCTCGTGTTTATTATCTTAAATTTTTTATTTTGTATGAACTGAATCGCTTGAATGATGCTATCGATTGCGCTCAGAAGCTAAAAGAAATTTCTCCTTCATTATATAAAAATATTGAAGAAAAATGCGCCAAGATAAAACGTGCTGTTGCCGGTCAGAAAGGGATTACTTGTCAATGAAAACACTTTATCTTTATGCAATTTTTCATGCGAACCTTTCTTTTTCATCAGTACCTAAGAATAAATATCCGAATGTGGTAGACCATTGTTATTGGCCTGTGCTTGATCTTATAAAAAGCGGCCATAAAATCGGTCTTGAATTTCCATCGTTAACATTACGAACAGTTCAGGAGATTGACTCATCTTTTATCCGCGAATTATCTCAATTATGGCGAGAAGGAAAATGTGAAGTCATTGGTTCCGGTTTCAATCAGAATATTTTTCCCCTCATACCATATGAAGTTAACAAGTCTAATCTTTTGCAAGGCATGAATGATTATGAAGAAATTTTAGGATTAAGACCACGGCTTGCTTTTATTAATGAACAGACATATTCGGGCGGCTTGCCGTGTCTATACAAAGAAGCAGGTTTTGAAACATTAATTATGGACTGGGATAATGCTGCTGAATATCATCGCTATCCCCCGGAGTTTCGCTACAGGCCTGTATTGGTTGAAGGTGTTGACGGTACAATAATGCCGGTTTTATGGAACAGTTCTCTTAATTCATATAAATTGCAGCGATGTGTGTATAATCGTATGACGGTTGATCAATATATCAATGAAGTCATGATGCATTTTCCATTTGATGAAGACCGGGCACTGGTTTTGTACGGTACAGACTTGGAGTTGTTTAATTATCGTCCTATTACGCAAGAAGAAACGAAGGGTGAAATTAAAAAAATCGGTTATATATTTTCTTCCTTAAAAGAAAAAGAGGGAATTGTTTTTGTAAATCCGAGTGAAGTATTAAATTATTTTGCAACTTTTGATAAAGTTAAAATTGAATCTCCCGAAAGTCCACTTCCTTGTAAAAACCGTGATGATTATAATGTTCTCAGATGGGCGGTCTCTGGAAGAGATGATGTATGGTTTAATACGGAGTGTTATAAAGTCTTCAATAAAATTGAAAATATTACCTTTTTAAGCGGAGAAGAAAATTCCGATCATTGTTGGGAGGATTTGAATATACTTTGGAGTAGTGACTTGCGCACGAAAACTACGAATGAAAAGCATTATGAAGGCAGAAAAAAGCTTGGAGAGGTTGCAAGCCGGTTAACCAGGGAATTTGATCTATATTGCAGCAAGATTGAGGTTGATAAAGATTTTGTTTTGTTCAATCCACATAAAGATTCATGGAAGGGTGAACCTTTTGAAATAGAAGTTCATTTTGTCGAAGGTAAATATTTTCGCACACTTAGTATAAAATTAAATGATGAAATAATTCCCTCACAATGTGAGCGTATTACGCGGTATCGCGACGGATCTATTCGTACCATGACATTGGTATGCCTTCCCACTATCGGACCGTTTGAAATTATGCAGGGTGAGTTTATTGAGCAGGCTGATAGTGCCGAAAGCGATGAAGTTATTCGGTTCAGAGGAGGAGAGATACAAATCGAAACAAAAGAAGTTAAAATTCAGTTAGCTCAGTCTACAGGCGGAGACGTGAGGGCCTTGACATTTCCTTCTATTTTTGGTTCTCCTCTTGTTGGATATCTTTCTCCGGTCTATTTTGATCATGTTGGTCATTCAAGTGATTATTATTCAATGGGATTACAGATTGTGGATGCGGGAAAAGGCGTCATAAATGATACACGTCCTACAAATTTGTCGGTTCAAGGAACACGCGGACGTTTCCCAATACGAGTTCCTCTCGTTTGTAAAATACCTATTGATGTTGGTATCGTTTGGAAGAGGTATTATATTTATCAGCATATGCCTAGAATTGATTTAGAATATAGTTTTTATTTAGATAATTTAAGCCCTAGTTCTTTTAGGCTTGGAATTGTAACTCTTAATCCGCAAAGTTTCTCTAAGCATTATTTGAAATTTTCGACAACTGATGGTTCTCCTCATATTGAGCATTTTTATGTTGACGGGAAAGAGTTTCATCATCAACAACCGGTCGGAACATTTTCTTCCGGACAATGCTGCCTCGGAGCAACGGAAGGATGGGTTGATATTTCAGACCAGAGTAAAGGGATCGCAGTAATTAGCGATAAGTCGCAAATGTATTCTGTTCCTATGGTAGAGTTTGAAGAGATAAAAAAGTCATATCTTATGCGTTTATATAATTCAATAAGCGAGTCGGATGAGACAGGAAAGATTTTATGGAGAGGTCATAATCATATTTCATATACTTTGATTGGTCATAAAAGCCGGTTAAATGAGATTCGTTCTCAAGCACGGCATATAAATAAAAAATTAATTTGTGTTTATAAAAAACCCTTACGGAAACCTAACTCGCTTAAAGAAGACACTACAATAAAAAATTTAGTTGAAAAATAGATGGCGCATCTTTCCGCTATTTTAAAAAACTAACTTTTCTTAGAGGTAATATTTTTTAGGAGCGGAAATAGGCGTCATGATTATTTTTGTAATATTAATTCTTAATTTTAGAACTTTTAAAATATAATTATATGACATTGTTATCAACAGACAAAACCACAGGAGTAAATCTTGAAGAAGGAATATTAGTCTCTTGTGCTTCGTTTACTGAGGGTTTAGAAGGACCGCTGTCTCTTGCGATAGATAAAAATTCGTATCTATTAGTTACGGAGGAATTTGGTCATAGGATGAAAAAATTTGACCATAATTTTACATGTGTTTGGAGTATAGGATTGAGAGGGAATAAAGAAAGAGAATTTTTTTACCCAACTGATATTACAGTTGATACAAAGAATAATTATTACGTAACTGATAGATGGAATCACCGGGTTCAAAAATTTGATGAAAACGGTAATTTTATTCTCCAATTTGGTTCATATGGAAGCCAAAAGGGGCAATTTAATGAACCATGGGGAATTGGATTATTGCCTTCAAATTATATACTCGTAGTTGACCGCGGTAATGCGCGATTAGTTATTTTTGATGAATTCGGAAGATTTATAACCAATTTTGGTCGATATGGAACGTCTATTGACTTTTATGAGAGTGAGCGTTTTAAAAGAAATTTTCATTTTAAAAACTGGCTTAATAACGTTCACAAGTTAAATACGATAGAAAGTAGATTTTATGAATTTAAATATGATGTTGGTGAATTAGAATATCCAGAGGATGTTTCTATTGATACTGAAGGTAATATTTATGTTACTGACAGAGTCGGAGGATGCCTTATTGTATTTGATAAAACATTTTCTTTAAAAACAATATTTGCTGATACAAGTCCATCTCTGGATATTTGGGGGCGGTACGACTATTAGCTCTAGCCATTGCACTATGAGATTGACAAGGGGGTGACGACCAGATAAAATCTACTACGTCGTAGGTGTCTAATAAGAACTGGTGTGCATCCTCTATAAAGACATTGTCGTCTGGATACAGTTTTTGGTATACGGCGGCTATCTTGGGGTCATTCTCAACTGCTACTACGTCGACATTTTCCCACAGCT
>CAZLCT010000067.1:0-14116 GCA_964558015.1 uncultured bacterium
CGCTCCGAATAAGATTACCCGTATACAGGCATTTTGGGAGAACATTTTTTTCACTGATTGGAAAACTTAATGCAATCTTTTTTGCAAAATGACGGAGAATTTTATTTGCCAAGCCGAATGTAGCATTTTGTTCATGGATAAATGTCGGTACGGAACGAATCCATCCTGCCGTAATAAGAGGAAAAGAAATAGCACTGCCAAAGCCAACAATTACATCTGGTTTATAAAACGATATTATTTTAAAAGACTTAATCAACGCTTTTAGTAGGTGTAAAATATTAAATGAAACCTTTATATTGGGAAGTACAATAAACTTAAAGTCCAAAGGAGGAATATTACTCATTAAAAGTTTAGCCTTTGAATTTAATACAAAAATAATATCTGCATTATATGAGTGCTTAAGTTCTTCAGCCAATGAAATGGCAGGAAATAAATGCCCTCCCGATGAACCACCAATAATGAGAACGGTTTTTCTTTTATCATTCATAACACAATTTTATTCCATATTAAAGAAGTATGATATTTTGATATATCATAAAATAAACTTATCTCTTATATCTAAAATGTATTCGATCAATACTTAATAAAATACCAACTGCTATCATATTCATTATTAAAGAAGAACCTCCGTAACTAATAAACGGCAAAGGAAGTCCTTTTGTAGGCAAAAGACCTGTTGCTACTAAAATATTGATCATAACTTGTATTACAATAAGAAGAACCAGGCTTAGGGAAAGAAATTTTTTAAAAGGTTCGTATTGTTTTTGTACAATTCGCAAGCCGAGTATAAAAAACAATAGAAAAAGTGTTATGACCAAAGAAGAACCGATAAATCCTAACTCCTCACCAATAATAGAAAAGATAAAATCCGTATAACTTTGAGGCAAATAAAACAATTTTTGCGTACTTTGTCCAAGGCCTACTCCGTTTATACCCCCTAATGACAGTGCAAGGAAAGACTGAATAATTTGAAAACCGCTACCTTGTGGGTCACTCCATGGATTTATATATGCAACAATACGCTGAAGACGGTAAGGCACCTTGATAATTGCAAAATAAGAAACTGACAAGCATGCAAGGGAAAAAAACCATATATATCTTTGTCGTATACCGGATAGGAAAAACAACACTGAAGAAATAATAAACAGTATTATTACTGTTCCCAAGTCGGGTTGAATTAGAATAAGAAATGTAATAATAAATAAAATTATAAGAGGAGGAATAAATATGAGAAAGCTTCCGCGGGCAATTTTTTTCATGTGACGGCTTAAATAATCAGAAAAATAAATACAAAGAGCAACTTTTGAGAATTCAGCCGGTTGAATATTAAATCCGAATATTCTCAGCCACCGCTTTGTTCCCCGGGTTGTTTGACTTATAAAGGGAAGATAAACTGCAAGAAGAAGAAAAATCGAAAGAAGTATAATAATACGGCTATTCTTCTGCAGGAAACTAGGATCAATTAATGAAAACAGTGTCATAAAGATAATACCAATAAAAAAGAAAGAAATCTGACGAAATAAAAAATAGGTCGGATCTCCCATAACATGATCTGCATAAATACCGCTTGCACTATATGTCATTACAATCCCGATTGATATTAATGATAGAACTATAATAATAATACCTGCAGATTCTCGCGACATATTAATTTACTCTGTAAAATTTATATTTTGAATAAATAGCCTAGTTAACTTTTATCCGCGACTATATTCTTAAAGACACATCCGCGTTCCTTATAACTTGAGAACATATCAAAACTGGTACATGCTGGAGAAAAAAGTATTATATCCCCTTCTTGAGCCTGTCCTCGTGCAGCATTAACCGCTTCTCGAATATCAGAAACCGGTATACATAGAACATGATCTTTCCATGCATAAACAATTTCCTCTCTTGCTTCACCTAAAATGACGGCACACTTAACCCTCTCATGAATTAGGCTGCAGACACTTGTAAAATCGAGACCTTTATTTCTTCCGCCGCAAATTAAAATTACCTTCTTTTTTACTGAATTCAATGCCCAAATAAGAGAATGCAATGATGTAGATTTTGAATCATTAATATATATTAACTTATCACCCGAAGGAACATATTCCATACGGTGCTCGAGTCCGGGAAATTTTCTGACTACAGACTCTCCAATTTTCTTATCTAATTTATACACATCACAAATCAATAAAGCTGCTTCACGATTCGAATCTAAATCAGACTGAAATTGGTTAAAAAATAATTTTCGGGACTTAATGCGGCATAAAAATTTATTCGTTTCTTCATCCTGAAAATTTAATATCGCATAATCAGTAGCAGTCTGGTTTTGAATAAGTTTATTTTTTGCATCAACATAATCTTTGAAATTATAATGCCAGTCAAGGTGATCAGGGGCAATATTAAGCAGTACTGCAACATGAGGGCGGAATTTTTTTATATGGTAAAGCTGAAAGGAACTCACCTCAAGAACGACAATTGAATCCGGCCTAAGATTATCGATTTCTCCGATAAAAGGATTTCCTATGTTACCGCAACTGACGGCGTTTTTTCCCAACTTACATAGAATTTCTTTAATCAAATTAGTAACGGTAGTTTTGCCGTCTGTTCCCGTTACCGCAATTACATCACCGGAAAAATAACGAAATGCAAGTTCGATTTCACTGATAATCTCAACCTGCTCTTTATGTAGCATTCGATAGATATCACTCTGCGGACTTATACCGGGACTTATAACAACTAAGGATGCATCAACAATATTCTCTATGGTATGTTTTCCGATTTCACAAGGTATGCGTGCTTTATCTAAAGCATCTTTTCGTTCGCGTAACTTCTCATTATCTCCTGAGTCGCTGACCCACAGCCGAGCACCTTGTTTTCTTAAAAAAAAAGCGGTTTGAAAACCACTTTCGCCCAGTCCCAAAACAGATATTTTTTTGCCCTTTAAATTCATCTTTATCGTAATTTCAATGAAGCTAATCCAATTAATGCCAAAATAAATCCTATGATCCACAATCTCACAGTCACTTTTGATTCATGCCACCCTTTTAACTGCAAATGATGGTGAAACGGGGCCATGCGAAATATACGCTTTCCCCTAATTTTAAAACTCAGAACCTGTAAAATAACGCTTAAAGCCTCCCAGACAAATATACCTCCGACAATAAGCAATACCAATTCCTTCTTAATAAAAAGTGCTACTGCACCCACAGCACCTCCGATAGATAAAGAACCGGTATCACCCATAAAAACCGTTGCCGGGAATGAATTAAACCAAAGAAAACCAACACCTGCCCCGACTAATGATGCACAAAAAACAGCAAGTTCTCCGCTTTGTGGTATATATATAATATTTAAATATGAAGCAAAATTATAATGTCCGCTAACATAACTAATAATAGAAAAAGTAGCCGAGACAATAATCGCACAACCTATAGCCAATCCGTCAAGACCGTCCGTAATATTCAATGCATTTGACGCCCCAACTATTACTATGACAACAAAAGGTATAAATAAAAATCCTAAATATAATACATATTTTTTTACAAAAGGAAAATACAGGACTTTTTGATAATCGGTATCATAATACAAATAAACTCCAAGTAATATGCCTAAGACTAATTGTCCTATAAGTTTTATCACTGCAGGTATACCACGCGATTTTTTTGTCTTAACCTTAACAAAATCATCAATAAAACCGACCAAACCCAGCCAAACTGTTACAACTAAAACAAATATTAAATATTTACTTTCAAAGTTGCCCCATAAAATATTGGCAACTAATATTGAAAAAATAATTAATACCCCACCCATACTTGGAATAGAGTGTTTATGCTGATACAGTGAATCAAGTTCGGGTGCATGTTCCCGGGATGTTGACTCAATAGCACCTAAGCTTGATAAAAATTTTATAATAAGATTCCCAAACACCATACAAATTACAAACGCCGTTACACTGCTTCCTACTGAGCGGAAGGTAATATATTTGAAAATATTTAAAAAACCCCAGTATTCTTTTAACGGATACAAAAAATGATATAACATAGATTATATTCCTATCTATTATAATGCTTGGGCTACCTCATCCAATTTTATGCCGCGGGACGCCTTCAACAAAACAGCATCCCCTTTGCCTAGCTCTTCTTTGAGGAAATTAATTGCTGAAGCTGTATTTTCAAAATAAACACAGTGGATATCAGAATTTATACTTTTAATTACATCAATAGTAGTTTTTATTTCATTCCCCAGCGCAACAACAACATTTGCTCCGGATGAAACAATATCTTTTCCTAGTTTTCTATGAAACTCTTCGCTTTCCGAACCAAGTTCCAGCATATCTCCGCAAACTACTATTTTCTTCCGTCTAGCCTGAATTTTTCTGAATATATCTAAGGATTGAGAAAATGAAAAAGGATTAGCATTATAAGTATCATCAATTATTAATGAATCCCCTTTTTTTATTTTGAACCGTCTTTCTAAATCAACAAAGCTAGAAAATGTATCCTTAATTTGCGGAAAATCAATTTTATAGAAATCAGCTAAAGCGATTGCAGAAAGCGCATTAAAAACATTAAAATAACCGATTGTATTTAGAATAAATTTATATTTTCCGTTGACTTCACAATGCAACATGCCGTCAATATATTCAGTACTAGATAAGACAAAATCACAATATTTTCTTTTACCAAAAGTAATAATATTTAAATTGTAGTTTCTCACTTCACGCACAAGATTTTCATCATCACCATTTATTATTAATGTACCGTTTATCTTATCTAAATATTCAGCAAGCTCTAATTTTGTTTTATAGACATTATCAATTGTCTTAAATCCTTCTAAATGAACAGGATGCACATTTGTGATAATCCCAACCTCAGGTCTTAAAAGATCTGAGAGATACTTAATATCACCTCTGGCCGAGGCACCCATCTCACAAACTAAGACTTCATAAGAACTATCAAGCTTTAGGAGAGTTAAAGGTAATCCAATATGGTTATTAAAATTTCCCTGGTTACACATCACTGAATATTTAGCACTGAGTACCAACTTGCATAATTCCTTAGTCGTTGTTTTTCCACAGCTGCCTGTGATGCCTACACAAGAGCCAGTGAAATTCCCACGGACATAAGAGGCAAGGTAACCCAAACTTTTAATTGTATCCTCTACTACAATAACATTAGGTAAATGTTTTACTTTATCGACATAATTTATAAAAGAGTCGTCATCGCTATTAATGGTACTTGTTAAAAAAGTATAATCTATAACAAAAGCAGATGCCCCTCTCTCATATGCCTTTAAAATATATGAATGGCCGTCAAAGCGGGGTCCGCGCAATGCAATAAAACATTCATTCTTACAAATAGTTCTTGAATCAGTAGAAAATCCTCGTATTAAATCTTTTTTCGATTCTGAAACCAAATCTCCGCCAAGATTTTCAATTAATTCATTTAACTGAAGCATTAGAAAATTTCCCCTCCAGTATCTCTTTTGCTACTTTACGGTCACTAAATACAATTTTTTCTTTTCCCTTAATCATATATTCTTCGTGTCCTTTACCAAGTATAAGCACAATATCATCAGGATTAGCCATTAGTATAGCTTTTTCAATTGCAATTTTCCTCTCAGGAATAACTTCATATTGAAATCCATCTCTTGGAGATAATCCTTTTATAATATCGGCATGAATAGTTCCTTCATCTTCAAATCTGGGGTTATCATTTGTTATGATAACATTATTAGAATATTTAGAAGCAATACTTCCCATCAAAGGCCTTTTCGTCCGATCACGATTGCCACCACAACCAAAAACAGTAATAATCTTCCCCTTTTTTAAATCTTTAATAGAGGAAAAAACATTATGAAAAGCATCAGGTGTATGAGCATAGTCAATGTATACATGGAATGGTTGGCCGCAATAGACCGATTCCAGGCGGCCAACCACACCACTGAACTCATTTATTGCTTTTACTATATCATGAGGGTCAATTCCCTGATTATATGTGTAGGAAAATGCAGCAAGTATGTTATAAACGTTATGTAAGCATATAAGAGGACTCCTAACTCTAAAACACTTCCCATCGGCATGTATATTAAACGAAAGACCTTTTAAATCAGAATGGATCTGGTCAGCTTTAAAATCAGCTCTTCTGTTTATTCCATAAGTATAATATTTACCCGGCAACTCAGATATTAACCGCTTCCCGTAATCACTATCAATATTTATGAAAGACAGCTTGTTTAGTGAGACCTCTTTAAACAATCTTAATTTCGAAAGAAAATATTCTTCCATCGTAGTATGGTAATCAAGATGATCTTGAGTAAGATTAGTAAAGATAGCTGCATCAAAATTAAGATGATCCACACGAGACTGAGAGAGCGCATGAGAGGAAACTTCCATAACACAGTATTTACACTTATTTTTAATCATTTCCTTTAAAAATTGATTTATATAGTATGCATCAGGAGTTGTCTGTCCGGCATCTAATCTCTGCCTTCCAGTATCATAGATAATGGTACTAAGCATACCGCATGGAGCATGCGATTTTAAAATATGCTGAATCAGGAAAGCTATTGTTGTTTTACCATTCGTTCCTGTTATACCTATAACTTTTATATGGCGGGAGGGGTAGTCAAAAAATAACGAGGCTAGTTTTGCGTATTCTTCACGGACATTATTAACAATTATGTAAGAAACAGATTCAGGGATTGATACTCCAGAGTTTTTATCAATAATAACGGCTACAGCACCGTTCTTTACCGCTTCTTTTATATAATTTCCGCCATCATCGCTCTCTCCTCTTATAGCAACGAAAAGACCTCCCTCTTTTATATTCCTTGAATCACATGAAATATTCGTAAATAAAACATTTGAATCAACGATGTTTGACTCTTTATAAGATATTATTTTCAAAACTTCAGATAATTTCATTATAATAATTATTTTTCAGGTTCAATTTTTGTTAATGCAACAATTTTTTTAAACCCACACTGCCGAACAGAATCAATCACAGTTATAATGGTTCCGTAAGGAGACGACTTGTCAGCTTTCAAAACGATATTTACATTTTTATTATTATTATAAATTTCACGAAGGCTTTCCAGCAACCGGTCCTCAACAACTTTTTTTTCATTAATAAAAATCTCCCCTTCCCTGCCTATCATTATTACATATTGGTCTATCTTATGAGGTTTAGCTGTTTGCGCACTGGGCAACTCAATGGTAACTGAAGGTTGTTCCAGGAAAGTTGAAGAAACAATAAAGAAAATTAATAATAGAAATAACACATCAATTAATGGCGTGATATTAATTAAAATTCTCTTTCTCCTTGCACGGGCTGCTTTTAATTCATAATACATTGAACGTTTTCCTCAATCTTTTTAAAACTTTAGTCATAGCTGCTGAAAGAATGTTTGAGCATGCTCTTCCAGCGCCAATGCATGATTCTCAGCCTGTTTTGAAAAATAACTGTGAAAAACAAGAGTCGGGATTGCAATACTTAATCCCGCAATCGTAGTAATAAGTGCCTTTGCAATACCTCCGGATAACGCACTAGCCTGACCAACGCCGACTTCAGCCACAACATTAAATACATCAACCATGCCCAATACCGTGCCCAACAATCCTAAAAGAGGCGTAATAGAAGCAATAACTTCAAGTACATTCAATCCCCTCTCAAGTGCTGATACTTCCTTTTTAAATAAAGTGTTGAAAATATGTATACGTGTCTCGCGAGTATTTTTTCTATTCTCATATAATCCTCGTATGATTATTGAAAGTGAAGAATAGATATTTAAGCACATATTATATATTTCCTGCGTGCTTTTTCCTTCAGACAGTGCTTCACAAATGCTTGCAGGTAATACCTTGCGTTTATTCAATGAAAAAAACCTCTCAATAATTACTGTTAGGGCAACAACAGAACAAATAAAAAGCGGAATCATGGTTTTGCCGCCTTTAATAAGAAATTCCAGCATCTTTTTGCTCCTTAAGTTTTGATTTAATTATAATAAAATCTAAATTTTATCACCAACTGCTTTTTTTTCATGTAATCAGGAAACTCTATGGGAACACGACCGAATGGGGCAGCCTGCTGAATAGCTGCCATACAAAGGTCAGGAAATATTTTTGAGCCTTGATAAGAAAGCAAATTCATCTCCTCGATATTTCCGTCAGGAATAAGCTTAAATTCAACAGCAACCTGACTGTCAGGCATAACACCTGCACGCAATGATACTATGGAGAACCATTCTTCAAAAATCTTTTGCCGAAGCTCTTTTAAATACGGTACAAGTTCGTCTTTCTGTGTTGCAAAGGAAGGATCGCCTAATTCTTCAACTTCAGATTGAACATTTTTAAACATACGGGCCCGTCTCTCGGCAAAGGGCTCATTATTAGGAACACTTTTAGATTGAATAATATCTTTTTTAATCTGCTTTTGCTTCTGTTTTATTAACACTGAGGGCACATCACCGTCATCAACCAATAAATGTTGCGTGGACTCACTTATATGCTCTCGGCTTGGTGTCTTATCAGCAAGCATTGGATTTAGGGGTAAAACATCAGATATTGATTTTACTCTTCCCCCCCTCTCACTTGCCGGAAATAATCCTCTTTCGTGTTTGGTCATTCGATCACGAGATTTAGAAGCGCGTTCATCAATTAAGTTAGAATTCATTTTACTTTCTTCTTCAGTTAGAATTCTATTATCTACAAGTTCAAGTTCAACAGGCTGGTGCTTTATGGGATGTAAAAAAGTCGGAAGTATAAAATTTGCATGAAATATATTTATCATTACCGCATGGCAACAAAACGAAAGCATTGCTGAAAATATGTAAATTCTTTTTGCTTCATTCATTGCTCTTTAGGGTCAAGTTAAATATTTTGGACGATATATCAATATCAGGATGATCAATGTTACCCTTTATAGAAACTTTAATTTCGAACTCCGCCTTAGAATCGTCTAACTCTTCACTAAAAGGTATCGGCAACTGCCTTAGAAATTCTTTATTAAGAAAGAACGATATTATAGTATCAATATATCTATCATTACGGATATTGCCTGAAAGAATAATATGTCCGAAATCTCCTCCTGATATAAATTCATCGAAAGTTATTTGCTTCCCTCTTTCGATTAATAACCTGGCTTTGATATTACGCAATAATATTTCGTTCAATCCGAGAATATTATCTTCACTATCAGCAGTATGCAAAAGACAATTGCTGCTATCAATTTCTATGTAATAAGGAGAAGTAAAAAAGTCGGTTAAGCTGTAAAGAAGAGAAAACCGTTCGCACCTCAGTCGAATGTCTTTGTACAATAAAATACCTGCATTTCGGAGGCTGACCTCTCCAAACTTATATTTAGCACCGTCAAATTCAACAATTTTAACACGTGTATGACGTGAAAATTCATTAATAATAACGTAATATAAAAAATGTGGGAGTATAAATATACTCCCACATAAAATTATAATAACAAGTAATATCGGCCAATTTTTTTTCATCGTGACCGACGATTTTTATTTTAATCCTTCTTGTTCACTTCCGGTATCAATAAATTTTTTTATAAACTTTTTAGGCGAAATTACAATTTCAACACGACGGTTTTTTGATTTACCGGCTGAGGAAGCATTTGGAGCAATTGGTTGATATTCACCATATCCTAATGCCACTAATCTACCTGGATCAATGCCAATTTTATCTATAAAGAAATGAACAACTTCTGTAGCACGGGCGGTAGACAATTCCCAGTTCGATCTAAATCCTGAATATTTTATTGGATCTGTATCAGTATGTCCTTCAACAAGAATAAGCTGCTGGGGAACTTCGTTTTTAAGCACGTCACCAACTTTTTGCAACGTTGATACTGAGGTTGGCTTTAATATTGTTTTCCCTGAATCAAACAATATTTTATTCAAAACGGTAACGACAAGCCCCTTATCTTGCATAGAAACCTGCAAGTCACCCTTTTCAAGTTCATCACGTAAACGCTGCTGCAGCATAACCTGAGTTTTTTCCAATTGTTCCCTGGACCGCGTGAGCTCTTCAAGTTCGTCATTTAAACGAGCAATTTCATCATTCAAACTTAAAATTGTTGAAGCCTGGGAACGGTTAATTCTCTCAAGTTCCTTCTGGCGTGCACAACCTGAAGAAAATACCAAAAGGATACTTATAAAAACAACAATCAACATTTCACTTTTTATCTTCATATACGGTTCCTCCTTTTCCCCTTTTTAAAATTCCCAAAATTTAGGTATAGATATATTAAAAAATTCAATTAGAAGCAAAGCCATCGTTAAAAGAATTACTATTAAGGTTATATAAAGAAGAATAACAAAAAATAACCCTAATTTGTCTTCTGACGGCCCTTCTATTTTAATTCCGATTTTTTGATCCATAATTATTATTTATTCTTAACAATATTCATTATACGTTCTTCCTTTAATATTTCAAGGAAGCTTTTAACAATTTTTGGGTCAAACTGTGTCCCTGACATTTTTTTTAATTCTTCAATTGCCTCCTCAATGCTCTTTGCTTCTCGATAAGGCCTCTTAGTAATCATAGCAACAAATGCTACGACCAAAGATATGATACGAGCACCCAAAGGAATAGCATTTTCTTTCAACCCTTCAGGATACCCCTTACCATCATATCTTTCATGATGATAAAGAATAATAGGAATAATTGGCTTCAACGAATCGATAGATTTAATAATTTCAACGCCATGAAATGGATGAGCCTTAACAATTTGATATTCCCTTTTAGTAAGTTTTCCGGGCTTTTCCCGAATATTTTCAGGAATCCCTAAATGACCGGCATCAAGCAAAGATGCAGCACGCTGTATGTTAAGTAATTCCTCTTTCGAGAGGCCCAAGTGATTTGATAACTCAAAAACAAGATTAGAAAAAATATGAGTATACATCCTCTCTCTGGGAAGATTAATATCCAAAATATTATTAATTGACTTGATACTGCCAATAGTTATCCTCTCGTGCTCTTCTAGGAGTTGTGAGTTGCGAATAGCAACAACAGCCTGTTCTGATAACGCCTTTAGGACCTCGACATCAGAACGTGTAAATGGTTGTTTCCCAACTTTGTTCTTAACGGTAAGAACACCTATAACATCATTGTCAATCAATGGTAGAGAAATACAATACCGGCCAACATAATATTCACCTGTTTGTGCAACATGTCCCAATAAACCTTTCCCCATAGTAAATCGTTTCCGCTTTGTGTCAACGCCGCTCGGATCAAGAATAAATCTGGGAATGAGAACTCCTTTTTTTTCATCAACTAAAACAATCGAACAGTACTGAGACTTTAATATTTGTGAGCAAAGACGGCCAATCTTAGGAATCAAATCATCTAAATTAAGTGATGAACTTATAACTCTATTAACAGAATGGAGCGACGATAATGCCAGTGCACGAGGATGAACGGTTTCATAAACATTCTGCAGATCACATACTTTCTGATAACTATCAATTTCTGAGTTGAGGAAAGGCACAAAACAACGAATTTTATCTAGAAGCGCACGGTCCTTTGCTTTCAAAGAGCAAAAAACAATAAACCCTTTTCTCTCACCCATTACCATGGGTACTAAGGCACATACTTTATTTTTAAAACAACGAAATATTCTTGCTTCAGTAACATGAGCATTTTCTAATGCCTTCCGGCAGTATTCTCTGATGAACTGCGGACATGTTTTATTGTCCGGAGAGACTTCGATATAGAGGGTACAACATTCTTTACGATTAAGTCTGCGAAGCAATTCATTTGGTTCGGCGTGGAAAAACCATCCTAGGGGTTTACCTAATAATTTATGATAAATCTTATATCCGTGCTTCCATTGTTCACTTGATACAAGATATCGATATATAGAATTACCGCTCAAGGATTCCATCTATATATAAAGACTAATAGCCTAGATTTGTTTTTGTTATTAAAGTTATCTTATAAATGAAAACGTATTATAAACAAAAATATTCACTTAAAAATTACAACCCTTATAAGGTACGTATTATAATTGAATAATTCTATCACTTCCATTATGTATGTCAATATAAAAATATTATATAAATATCTTTATTAAAATAAGTTATATGTATTTATCTAGAGGGAAATAAGAGAATAAAATAGGACCGTCAAACGGTAACTTTTTACGGAACTTATTACACACATGGAAGGAATAGCAATTTGATTTATAATTAAATCTTCTACTGCTTCTTTATAAATGCTCGTATAATCTTTTGCTCTTTAAGAGGTTTATCATTAGCGTCTGTTTTAACATTTTCTATTTTCTGAACAACATCATAACCTGTTATAACTTCCCCAAAAATTGTGTGATGCATATTTAACCATGGTGTTTGTTTGACCGTAATAAAAAACTGGCTTCCATTCGTATTTGGACCTGCATTAGCCATGGCAAGCAGACCTTCTTTATTAAAAGTTACATCCTTACTTACTTCGTCTTCAAAAGGCCTCCCCCAGATTGATTCACCACCTCTTCCCGTCCCCGTGGGATCACCGCTCTGAATCATAAAATTTTTTATAACTCTGTGGAATATCATTCCATCGTAATATCCTTTATTAACCAGACCGATGAAATTCTCACATGTCTTTGGTGCAATATCCGACATAAGCTTAAATTCTATAATTCCTTGAGTTGTTTCCATGGCAACAACAGTATCTTCTCCGCACTCTCCCATTCGGCCAACAAACAAAAAACTCAAAAATATCAAACATACAATAAAAAATATTTTTTTCATAAACTGTCCTCCATATTTAAATATAATTATTAAAATCTTACCACAGAGCACACTGAGAGGTTATTAAATTATAAAAAAATATTATCTTCTCAGTTATCTCTTTAAAAGGATATTTTTCTGGAGAACACAGAGATTTTTCTTTAAACATTTTTAAAATTCTCCGTGTACTCTGTGGTTTCATTTATATTTCCTCATTCTTTAGTCTGCCTTTTATATTCATCATATGCGAATCGATCAGTCATACCTGAAACATAATCACAAATAATTCTATAAGGGTCTTCTCCTTGCACCTGGGATTTTTTACAAAAATGTGTGGGCATTTTACTCGGGTCTTTTATATAAATTTCAAAAAGGCCGTTAAGGCATTCCTTTGCTAAATCTACGATTTTTATCACATGCGGATTTAGATAAAAATTCTCATAGAGAAATTCTTTAATCTCCTTCTTCTTTTTTTTCATGCCCTCGCTAAAATCAATAATACGTACCTTAGCCGCTTTAACATCTTCACGAGTTTCAATATTACTATCATTAATTCGCCTATCACTTTCTTTTAAAAGATCAGTCACTTGTTCATTAATTAAATATCTAATAAGGAGATGGACATATTGATATCTGTTTATATTCAGATGTTCAGCTTTTATTTTATCCAGTATGCCTCGTATTAGTCTTAAATCATGAAGATCATTTTCCGTAAAAAGACCCGCTCTTAAGCCATCATCCAGGTCATGACTATTATATGCAATTTCATCAGCAACATCCACAATCTGAGATTCTAATGTTGAATAATTAACCGGCACAGAAGCATCCGTATCAGAGTATGTATGCTTTTGCAAACCCTCTTTTGTCTCCCATGTTAAATTTAATCCTTTCCCATGAGAATAAATATCCTCCAATACTTCAACTATACGTAAACTTTGTCTATTGTGCTCAAAACCTCCATGTGCTTTCATACATTCATTTAATATCTTCTCACCAATGTGGCCGAAAGGTCCGTGTCCCACATCGTGAGCAAGTGCAATAGCTTCACTTAAATCTTCATTAACACGGAGGGTCCTTGCTACAGAACGTGATATCTGTGAAACTTCTAATGTATGAGTAAGTCTTGTTCTGTAATAATCACCCTCGAAATTGGAAAACACTTGAGTCTTATACTGCAATCTACGAAATGCGGCTGAAAAAATAATACGGTCTTTATCTCTTTGAAAAGCTGTACGGTAGGGATGCTCCTTCTCATGGTAGGCTCGTCCTTTTGAATTTTTTGATGGCACAGCATAAGTGGCCAAAAACTCGGCCTCCCGTTTTTCTATCTCTTTGCGAGTAAGCATTGTTACTACCATTTATAGAATATTCATAAAAAGACACA
>CAZLCT010000068.1:0-13740 GCA_964558015.1 uncultured bacterium
TTCTTACATGACAATGGTACGGGGATAAAATACGCACTGACTGAGAAGCCAGAAGATAATAATGATTTTGACTTTTTAGATGAATGCAATGAAATTGTAGCCAATGATAATCAACAAAACGATACGGATGATTTAGACTGTTTAAATACGGTAAATGAGATAACTACGCATGATAAAGACGAAACAGCCATAATAAAGTTTGTGAATAAAATATTTTTTGATGCCTATGAAGCCCGTGCAACCGATATTCATATCGAGCCTTATGAGGATAAATTGAGAATTAGATATCGTATTGACGGTGAATTGGTTAAATTAAATGTTCCTCAGGAGCTTATTCATTTAAAATCATCGATTATATCCCGTATTAAAATAATGGCAAAACTCGATATTGCAGAAAGGCGTCTTCCTCAAGATGGAAGAATAAAAGCAAAGATTAACAATCGTATTTTAGACATGCGTGTTGCTATTTTACCAACTTCTTATGGTGAAAGTATAGATATTAGGCTGTTAAGTACTAGAATAGAGCTTGAATTACATCATTTGGGTTTTGACGAAGAATCAATTTGTTTTATGCATTCTGTTTTAAGAAAGCCTAATGGTATTGTACTTGTAACAGGACCCACAGGAAGTGGAAAGACCAGTACTCTTTATACATGTTTGAACAAAATGAATACTGACAACAGGAAAATTATTACTATTGAAGATCCTGTTGAATATAATCTTGAAGGAATAACTCAAATGCAGGTAAAACCAAAAATTGGTTTTACCTTTGCTAATGGTTTGCGTTCGATTCTCCGTCATGATCCTGATATTATTATGATTGGTGAAATTAGAGATAATGAAACTGCTGAAATTGCATTTCAGAGTGCACTTACAGGACATTTGGTTTTTAGTACGTTACATACAAATAATTCCGCACAGGCAATTACACGCCTTACTGATATAGGTTTAGAACCATATTTGATAGCTGATACTTTAGAAACTGTTATAGCTCAAAGACTCGTTCGTGTTATATGTGAGCATTGTAAAATAAATGTCCAATTTAATGAGTATGAAAAAGAGAGATACCAATTTTATTATCCGAATTTGCGTTTACCTTATAGCACTTATCAGGGTATTGGTTGTGAATTTTGTAATAATACAGGTTATTCAGGCAGGACTGTCATCTATGAGATTTTAATCATCGATGAAGATATTAAGTCGTTGATTCATAGGAGGGTTTCTGCTCAGGAGATTAGAAATCACGCTATTAAAAAGGGAATGAAAACACTTTTCCAATGCGGGATGGAAAAGGTAAAAAATGGTATTACTACCCTCGAAGAAGTATTCAAAGTTACTCATATTTAATAAATATGACTCCATTCTATTACTATCTAATTTATTTACATTTCAACGTTTATTCTAACAAGTTTAAAAAAATATTTATCAATATTTTGTAAGTTGTTTAAAATAAATAACATACTATTAAGATATTTTCTTACTAAAACTTGAAAAATGAAGACTTATAAGGTATATTTTACTTAACTATATTATCTACAATAAGATAAGGCTAATTTCATAAGTTTTTATATTATATTAAATTAAATTAATTAATTTTTATTTATAAGGTAAACCTGTCGAAAGGCAGGGGCTCCGCCTATCTTGTATCTTTTTGAAGCTTAAAAAGAGAGAATGCTTAGGTGGACCAGGCGAAGCCCAGTGGGGCAAAGCCCGGACAAAGCTATAGGGTCTACAGGTTTTTTAGACATGGATTGTCAATGTTTTAAACAGATTAATGCGGAAAGATAATTCAGTATTAATTTATACAAAATACTGAACGTGAACCTATGACAGCCAGTTGCAAACATAGAATATGTTTGTACCTGGCTTTTGCTTTATAGGTACAGGATTAACACGGATTAAAAGATACGGATTATCACAGATTGAAAGAGGACAATTAAATGGCAAAAGAATTGTTGTACAAAGATCTAACATACAAAATACGTGGAGTACTATTTAAAGTTCATAATGAACTCGGTCCTGTACATAAAGAAAAAGTTTACCAAAGAGCAGTAGCAAAGGAGTTAAAGAATCAAGAATTGGTATTTGAGAGGGAAAAAAGAATTTCTGTATTTTATGATAATGAAGCAGTTGGCACATATGTGCCAGATTTTATTATAGATGATAAAGTTATTTTAGAAATAAAGGCTGTGCCTTGTCTTAATAAGCAAATGCAAGATCAAGTATGGTATTACATAAGATCTACAAAGTATCGTCTTGTGCTGCTTGCAAATTTTGGCACACCAAGCCTAGAAGTGAAGCGAAGAATATACGACCATCCGTGATAATCAGTAACTAATCAGTGATAATCAGAAATATTAGAAATACTATGAAAATCCCAAAATTCCTAAAAATTATATCATTAGTTACATGCACGATCTTCACCGCTAACACCATTGCTTTGTCTGCACCTGATATGGTGTACCGTATCCGTGTTCCGGAAAAGTATGGGAAGGTGACTGAGCGGTGGAAAAAAACTGATGTACACGAATTTAAAAAAAACGGATTATCACGGATGTCCGATAAACAATCCGTGTCAATCCGTTTAAGAAGTTTTCAGGATGAAAACAGCGAATTAAATCAGTGTAAAGCCGTGGATAATGACAGGACTGTCATTATAGTGGAAGATGCACACGAAAATTTTGGTGCACAAAAAAATATTGCCGAGATTATTCAGGCGCTCCTGCCGCAGATTCAGAAGACAGAAGACAGAAGACAGAACTCAGAAATCGAAAATCAGAAAACAGAAGGTAACCATCTGACTTCTGACTTCCGATATCAGACTTCTGATTTTGTAATCGGAGTTGAAGGTGCCGCGGGCGAAATTAGCATAAATCACCTACGTAAATATCCTATTCTATCTGCAAGGAAAGAGGCATCGGATGAACTCATGAAAAAAGGATACCTTACTGGTGCTGAAAACGCTGCGATTATAGCCGGGGAGCCATTCACATTATACGGTATAGAAAATACGGACTTATTTACAAAAGATTTTAAGGCATTTCATAAGCTATCTGAATTAAAGCCGCAAATTGAGCAGTTTTTTAAAGGTGTCGAAGAAACGTTGTCTGTTATTAAAGAGAGCCTATTTAATGATGAACTTAAAAAGTTTGATACTCTATATACATGGTATATTCAAGAGAAAATCGGATTGGATGAATATTATAAGCACCTTTCTGATTATCGAAAGGAAAAAAAATATGATTTAGTTGCGTTTCCTAATATTGTGCTTTTTCAGGAAATCCTCAGATTTCAGTCGCAAATTAATAATAAAAAATTGTTGCAGGAGGCAAAGTCACTTGCCAAAGAATTGGGTGAAGAATATAGGGGAGGAGAGAAACCAACATCGGAGTATATATTGTCTTTGTGGGTAAAGGCACAGAAAGTAGATAATAACAATACAGTTATCAGTAATCAATTATCAGGAAGCAGTAAAAAATCCGCGTTTTCCACAATTGAACGATTCGTAAAATGTGAACGCAAATACGCACTACTTGACGTTAGTTTATTAAATGAAAAAATTGAAAATTTTTCAAATAAGATAAAACTTTCACTTTGCCAAAAAGATGACGAGCGTACCATAATCATAGCAGAAGAGAGTTTACAGCTCCTTAAGAGGATTTTAACATTAAAGGGGAAACGCCGGGACGTTTCTGTATATAACCTTCTTAGTACACCCGGTGTGAGGAAAGCAGTTTCTGTGGAGTCTATGTTGAATAACTTAAAAAGGCTTGCAGAGAAGAACAAACTTGTCTTCAAACTGGCTTCAGACGGCTTAAATTTGGATGAACTTATTGAAACTGCTATGGAATTTTACGAGATTGCTGAAGCGCGTGAGGAGTCAATGGTTAATAATCTTATGGAGAAAATGGAGGCTGAGGGTAAACAGTACGGGGTGCTTATTGCCGGCGGCTACCACACTCAAGGGATTACTCAAATTTTGCGTGATAAAAATATTTCCTATATTACAATTCGTCCTGAGATTAAAGACATATACGATAAGGCAGGATTTACAGATCGTATGATGGGGCGCCTTATGCCGCTCGCACCACACCTGACGAGTTACATTACAACCAGCTATTTGAGTGGCCTTATTGAAATGCTCTGCGGTGAAGTAGGGAAAGAGAAAGTATTAAGTTTATTTGATAGTGACTGGACACAACACGTAGGGAGTGACCCCACTGCTGCGTCATTGCTTTTGCTTATGAAAGACCACCCGGAAATATCCCGTGATATACGCAGTAAGGCTTTACCTATTCACCGGGCAGCTAGGGAAATCACTAATAGATTTATCGAAGAAGAAATAACTGAGGAAGATTCTGATAGTATCATTACGCGCGTTAAGGAGATTGCAAAACAAGAAGATTTGATACAACGGCTTATTGATGACCTTGGGCTTGAAGAAAAAGAAGAATCAGCGTTGTTTTTAAATGACAGGGAAAAAAATCTTTTTGCTATTACGAATCTCTATCAATCTCAATCTTTTAATGACATCAAGGCTAAGGAAATCTTTTGTCACAATGTGACATCAAGAGATTTACGCAAAGAAGAAGATGAAGATATAATTCCTGTTAAAGTTAAACAAACGGCTGATATGTCGTGTTATTTTGCTTTTATTGATGGTCTATTAATACATGAAGATGCCCATGACATTGATGTTTTATCTGCGTACTATGCCTTTAAGACATGTTCTGGCATTTTCTTTAAAGGAGAGAAAGATGGTAAGATAGTTTTAGGATATGCACAATTACATCAATTTGATGGCATTCCTACTAAACTAGAAGATGACGCGCCATTTTTTAAGACAAAGACTGCTCGCATATTACGTGCCATTGAAAATCTTAATCTCAAAAATATTTCTGCTTTCATTAGTGTATGGACAGATGCAGAATACCACAAGGCGCAATCGATTATTAATACATTTTCAACCGAGCTCTATCCTACCCTCAATGCAGCAAAACAGCGTGATCCCATTCCTATTTTTAAGAGAGACTCACAATTTGTAGAGATACTTATTCATAAAGACGGCATTGTTTTTATCGAGAAAGGGCATCATGATGATGAAATAGAGGTTATCCCGTGGGATGAAATTAACAAAGGGCAGAATCCTGAGGAGGAAACATCTATCCCTCCGCATATGCTGGAGTTTATGCCACCACAGCCAGCATTACCTATTGAGTCAAGTGCTGATACAGTTCAAAAAAGAAATAAACCTTTGCCTACTAAATCTGGATCGTACGCAGCTAAAAAAGATCTTAATGAAATTATTCAGAATGTGGTGCGGGTAGAAAAACGTATTACAGTTGCTCAAGGCATTACTAATATCGAATTTATAGAGAAATACCCACATGAAAAAATGTACATAGAAAATAAAGACGTCGTTGTGGAAGGTGATCAATATACGAATGTAGAAAATGCATTAGGTGAAGTGATTGAAAATGCAATTAAATATAGAAAATTAAGTCTCAATAATGAAATTAGAATAGATCTAAGTTGCATTGGCACTAAAGCAATTGTTGAAATTAAAGACAATGGTATAGGAATTCCCAAAGATGAGTTAAAAGATATTTGGAAGCGTGGGTACAGGGGAAGAAACGCAATAAAGCAAACAAAAAAAGGGCGTGGTTGTGGTTTGTTCATTGCTGATATAGCAATACGCGGAAATAAGGGAGAAATTTTTATCGAGAGCACAGAAGGGGAAGGAACGACGGTAAGAATAGAATTGCCTCTGCTAGAAGATGTTGGTACAACTGAGGAAGAAGTTGATTTTGATGAAAATGAATATTGGAATGATCGTGCGATTGTTGGGCTTCACCGCTTTTCTCAAGGGGTTCTGTGGGAACATATTGATCAGTTTTTTGAAAAGGAAAAAGATGATTCTGCTGTAAATTTTAAATCACAATATGATGCTTTACAGGAAGATATACAGTTGAAAAAAGACAATATAGAAATATTGGTAAAGCGATTTTATGATTTTTCACTTAATCTTAAGTTATTTATAAATGAAGAAAAAGAGAGTGAATACAGAGAACTATTAAGTTTGCTAAATAGTACCGAACAATTTATTTCAGGGGACCAGGAAATGAGCAAAATCAATTTTGACACTGTTCTTCGGAAAGCGCTAGGGTATACTCCTATTAAAACAATACGAGGGGATACATTAGAAACAATTATGGGGAATGACATTAATTTGCAAATAGCTTTTAAAGAATTGTTTTCAAATGCTCACACTATTTTATTAGGACAAAAGTTGGATGGTTTTATAACACCCAATGAATATAAAAATAAGCTAGATAAAATTGTCGTTGAAAAGTCGATAGAAAACGACATGGCAGTTATACGGATTTCGGATAAAGGGCCTGGTTTTTCAAAAGATGCTTTGAAGCCTGGGAAGTATACATTTGGAGGTAAACGCTATCCTCAAATGTTTGATTGTGGTTTTACTAGAGATGTTGAGGGGGGCGGTATGGGATTGACTGACTTGCTTTTTACTATTATGGCTCATGGTGGCAGTATTGATGCAGAAAATTTACCAGAGGGTGGAGCCATAGTAACTGTTCGTTTACCCATTGCTATCTTGTCACAAGAGAAAAAAAAGACAGCTCCTGATTTTTCAAGTGAAGGCCCGATAAGAACTCTTAGTGCGGCGTCGATTAATGATGAAGGGGTAAAAGGAACAGAGCAAGAAGAGATAGAAGATGCTCCATTTGCAAGCACAAATAACGGCATTATTACTGAAGAAAACGCAGAGATGGCGATCCGCAGTATGCGGCATGAGAATATAAATTATATCAGTGTTGTTTATTTAATAATTGACCTTATAAATAGTTTGGAAGCTATACTTGATCATAATCCTCATATACAAAAAGATGACCGACGTATTTTAGAAGATATAAGGAACGTGAGTCGTTATAACATAGTTGAACAATTAGCCTACATAGTTGAAATATACAAATTAAACAGTAATAATTTCAAGAATGCGGTAAAAAAACTTGTAGCGATAAAAGACCAGTGTGTGTTGTTACAGGATACGATGCTTTCGATGAAAGAGAAAATCTTAACATTAATAGATGCAATGGATAACGATGAGGAAGGTAAAGATGATATAAAAAGGACTATATTTACCCATCTTCCTTACGCTATTGACGGTTTACAAGATAGAATAGATTTAGCATATGGCTTACCTGGTAAACAGGATGATTGTCATATAATGCAGTTTTTACGTGAGAATAAAAAATACCTTATGTATGTTTGTAATGTGGAAGATGATATTGTTATACATAACATAAACAAATTGCGATTATTAGAGGCATTACGAAATTTACGGAAAAATGCTGTATTACACGGAGAATCAGGTATAGCGCTTACTATACGTAGAGAAGGCGATAATGGTGTGTTTATAATTAGTGATACAGGAAAAGGGATCGATCCTGACCTGTTAGTTGATAATAAGCTATTTGAATTAGGTGTAACATCACGCAAAGATAGAGAAGGCAAGATAGATGAAGAAAGTGGTCTTGGTCTTGCCCTCGTCAAACGGTTTGTAGATGACCACGGCGGGACGATTGAGGTTGATTCTCTGAAAAAAGAAGATTGTAAGCATATAACACCAGGGCATTTGAAAGAGTTATCTATAATGAATGAGGCTATTAAAAAAGATTCCGTTAAGGCTTCAGTTGCCGAAGAGATATATAAAAAAATTAATGAAGATTTAATGACCTATCAAGAGCAGATCAAAAAAACAGGGATTCCATATAGAAAAAAGATTACCACTCCTGAATTTTTAATTTTGCATCCGATAATAGAAAAATTTATAAGTAACCTATTAAATTATCGTGAAGTATTAGAGCATAAAACAGACCTTTCTGAAATGGACTTTATTTTTGAAGAAATACGGGGAATATTAACCCCTTTAAATGAGTATGGCTTGATGCTTAGAGATTTGAAGGATGGTGCTCACTTCGATTTGCGTGAAATTATGAGGGAAGTTAATAGATTAATGCCTTCACATGTTAACAATTTAGAGTTTGCCTTGGAATGCCAGCGCCGTGCAATTGAGGGAAAGAGTATTACGCCTGGTACGACGTTTATCCTTAGATTACCAATAAAAGAAAGTAGACCTGCCCGCCAAAGCGAAGCGGTAGGCGGGGAGAAGAGAGTAGAGAGTAGAGAGGGAGAAGAAATAAGTAGTAAGTCCTTCGACTCGGCTGAAGGCCTCGTACAGGGCGAGCAGCCGGCAGTAAGCGGTGAAGTAAAAACCAAGCTAGGTGATATGATTGTGTCTAATTCCCAAATAGCTTATTTATATGACGAATGGAATACGCTGTGTGAAGAAGTGGGAGCGGATGGTGACCGTGACGGAATATTTATGGAAATCATAAAAAATTATTCCGAAGATGGTAGATATTACCATACCCTTGATCATATCGAATACATGCTTAGAGAACTGGAGAATATTAAAGATAAAGCGAAAGACCTATTGGCACTTCAGTTTGCTATTTGGTTCCATGACATTATTTATGATCCGAAAAAGCAGGACAATGAAGAAAAGAGCGCTGATGTAGCAGTCGAGGCATGTAAAAAACTAAAACTCGACAATGTGTTTGGCGAGCGTGTAAAAGACCTTATATTGATTACAAAACAGCACGAAGTAAGCGATGATGATATCGATGCTATGATTTTGATGGATTTAGACCTTGCCATTTTAGGCGGTGCGCAGATAGCGTCGGTACGGTTTGTCCTCGGTTTTTCTGATTATGTCGTTCTTGAAGCTTTGCGAAATGTTGCGCAGAAATACGATCGCGGCATTAGAAATGAATTTTCTTTTGTTGAGGCTCTGGACTATACGAAAGGGCGCTTAGGAGTTTTAAAGATGTTTCAGCAACGCAAGTTTATTTATCATCTTGATTATTTTAAGGAAAAGTATGAAGACAGGGCACAGAAAAACCTTGAATATCTCATTGGATTATTGGAAAACGAGAAAAAAGTACTCGAAGAATTAATTAAACCGCAAGGATATCCCCCTTTTAGCACTCTTGAATATCTGGTTAAGAAAACAGCCGTGTATCCCGGTTACTTTAATGAGTTTAGTGATTTGGAACTCGACATCATTAAACATGCAGAAGGGGCATATGATGCCGTGGTAATTTTGGTTATGCCGCAGTATGATGAAGAGGAGATTTCCGCTATCCAGCGTCGGGTTGATGGTATTCATGCAAAAATAAAAGATCATGAAAAGGTAACTATTCTCGGCATTCAGAAGAGGGATACGGTGCGCACATTTGTTCGGGCAATCGGGTCTCAGACTATTATCCGCCGGTTACGAAAAATACCGGCTACACAAGAACAGCTTGCGGCAGAATCTGAGAAAGCTTCTGAAACGTATCACGAATACGGTTTAGAAACGGTATTCGTTGTTCCGTCAATAGAGTTTCTTCAATTACCGGGTGACCTTAAGGCCATACGAGTAGAACAATTTAACAAGACGCTTAATCTGCCGCCTGATACGACTGCCGAATCCCCAATTTTTTATGAAGCGATAGATGCATTTAATAAAAAAAGAGCGGCTGGCAAAGAGAAGGCCGCGGTTAATAAAAAAATAGCTTTTTATGCCGGCAGCTTTGATCCTATTACAAACGGGCATATTGAAGTCATTTTTCGCGCTTCACAATTATTTGAAAAAGTGTACGTATGTGTCGGTATCAATCCGGATAAAGAGTATATGTTCAGCCTTGAAGAACGGGAAGAGATGGTGCGTGATGCGTTACGGCTATTCAACATAAATAATGTAGAGGTGA
Source organism: uncultured bacterium (assembly GCA_964558015.1). GTDB lineage: Bacteria > Omnitrophota > Omnitrophia > JAHJGZ01 > JAHJGZ01 > CAZLCT01. Next base: position 9,837 of record CAZLCT010000068.1, read on the forward strand.
TAAGCCACAAAGGCATAACAGTCGATGCTGCTATACGAGAAGGGGCAGGAGTGCTGATTCGCGGTGCCCGAAGTATTGAAGACCTGGAAGATGAGCTGCCTCTTGCCTGGGTAAATATGTTGCTGGAGCCGCGGGAAAATACGTTTTTACTTGTCCCGTATAAATATGTAAATGTAAGTTCTTCAACTGTTAAAGAAGAGCTGGAAAAGGGAGATCCCATTCATGAACGTGTTTCCAGTAATGTGTATTGGAAATTTATGAAATCTCAGATTAAAGAACGTAAAAAAGATGTACAGCTTATTGGCCTTGTCGGCGGGCTTGGTTCGGGAAAATCGACTGTTTTAAAACGTGCAGTAGAAAACGAATATGTATATGGGATCGACCTTGATGAAGTTAACCGCCAATTGCAAGAAGACGCAACCGTTATTCGTGAGATCAAAGATGCTTTTGGAATTGGTGTCGTTAATGCCGAGGGAGGAATTGATTATGGAAAATTGAACGATGAGATTTTAAATGACGAAAAGAAGATGTATTGGCTTAAAAGGATTATGTATCCCTTATTGTGTAAAGAAACAATGAGATTAGTTAACGAGGCACTTAACGGGGAGTATCGAGTAATCATTATTGAAGGAATTAGGTTATTGGATATGCGCATGGATCAGATTCTTGATGAGGTGTGGTTTGTAGATTCTCCGGAAGATGACCGTGCGGAAAGAATGGTGAGGAAAAATAAAGACATGCCTGCCGAGCGGGCAAGACTGATAGTAACGACGCAGGCTGAAGCAGTACGTTTCGCAAAAGATAAAGCAGATGTTATTATCGATAACTCGAAGGGACTCCCGGAACTTTTAAGCAAAGTAGATGAATTACTATCGCAAAAAATTCCAGCGAAAAAACCAACCTGGCAGTGTAATACATGGGAGGGACAATTTGGTAGAAAAAGTGAAGACACATCTCGTGTTATTATTGAGAATATTAACAAGCAATTGTTGATTGATATAGATGGAATTGAATACAAACTTGTTGCGCATCCTGATGTGTATTTATATCCACGGTTACTAGAGTTTGAAATGCGGTTACAAAGAAAATATGATAACACAATATCACGAAATTCTGTATTAAGCTTTTCTTACGATTATGAGAGAGGAAAAGTTATTATTACGGATTTGAATTTGAGTGATGTCGAGTTTGTCTATATCATTAATATGCAAAGTGCCGGTATTGAAAGTCTTGAAAAGAAAAAAATCGGTTCTCAGTTGCTGAAGATATTAATAAATACCTTGCCTTCTCTTTATACCATTGAAGTTGATAGTATTGTTGAGAAGAATACAACGGGCTACTTATTTGAGAATTATATTCTTGATGGTAGGCTTATTAAACGCAAAAATGATAGAAAAATAGTTATTGAGGGCACCGCTGCTTCACCGGAGGAAATTTCATTGAAGGATGTTATTAAAGAAACAGTATGGGGAAAACTATTATATACATCAGGATGTACTGAAATTGAATTGCTGTTGAAAAATGATGACCGATTTAAGAACTTAACTTCACTTGAGGTATTGTACAAGTGGCTTTATTACAGCAAAGAATCTGGTAAGCCATTGCCATTAGAACTTCGTGCAAAAACGGAAAAAGCTAAACACTCTTTATCTGATGAGATTACTCGGGAAACAGATGATGATGCTATTGATACAGAATGGAAACCTAAGGGACCTCTTTTAAAGCTTTTCTTATTGTGTGGCTTATTCTTAACATATTTTCTTTCATGGTTTGCGGCAGGTATCCCTGCTACAGGTGAACCTGTGTTAAAAATAGCCCTTACCAGTTCAGTCCAATATTTTTCCTTTTTTACCTCAAAATTATTTTTATGTGCTTTTTTTGCGGGCGTTATACTTGGGTTTATTTTAAGAAAAAATTTAAAAAAGAAATCAGATATTAAGGCACAAAAAGAAAAAATTATATCTAATGTTAATAATCGTTTTGAACTTGCACGGCATATACTTAAGCCCATAAATGAATATGAAAATACAACAATTTTTATAATAATGGTGGGTATACTGTTCAGTTTGCTTGGTTCACCGGTATATCATTTTGTCTGTGGACCTTTTGTAACTTTCGCTTTTTCGTTAATAATTTACGACTTATTCCGAATATGGAAAAAATGGTATAAATTTATTGCTGCAGGTATAGGCTTATTATCCGTATATTTAATTGAAACATTAATGACGTTATATATCTCACCAAATTTAATTTTTAATGATAGTTTTATATCTAATGAAATAATTAACATGGTAGGAAGCTTGGCATTCTTAGGATATATTACATATAGAGAGAAGCAATTTAGAATGCATAAAATTAAGGATTCCCCAAAAGATGAATTACTTGCAAAGAGCACTCAATATACGTCTGGAATAGTTGTTGATGCAGAATGGGAAGAAGTAAAGCCGCAAAACCCGGAAAAATCTGTTCTTAAACTCATTCTAATCAGTGTATTGTCTTTTGAAATGACGAAGCATTTATTATCGTGGTTAACAGCAGTTATTTCTGCAACCGGCCCGCCCATTAAAGATTTAGCAGTACAGAAAATTTTTTCCACTCCTTTCATATCTTCAGAAATTTCGTTATTTGTTATTATTCCTGCCGTTATCCTTGGTTTTTACATTGTAAGTATTTTCTTGTCTTCGGGAAGTATTAACTCAGGTGGTGTTAGTTCTGATTTCGAGTATACCTATAGTTTAATAGAGATAAAAAAGGCTGCAATAGCTTCCGCTCTTATTAAATCAAAGGGGAATAAAAATGAGGCTGCAAAAAAACTTGGGATTCCTGTATGGACAATAAGGAGGATGATTAGACGTTATTCTATAGATACTGATTGGGAAATACTTTCAGTTGCTTCACAGTTAAGACAATATTTTTATAGATATGGAGTTCTTTGCAGGTGGAAAGATATCGAAAGAAATTTTATTGTTTTAGCGCTAAAGGAATCAAACGGAATTAAAACTAAAGCTGCACGTATTCTTGGCATAGCTGAAGATACGCTTAATAAAAGAATTATTAAGCATTCAATAGATCCTCATGAATATTTAAGTAAAGAAAGAATTCAAAAGGCAACAAAGGGATGGATGTTACAGCCGCCGGAATCATTAATTAAACTCATTAATAGACTTGATAAGCAAGGAATCCTTGCTGAAATTTTAGATAAACTTTCACCCCAAGAAAAAAATATTATTCTTAAACATTGCGTGGAACGTTCGTGTTCTCTGCAAGATTTAGGTGACAAATATGTAGTGACTCGAGAAAGAATTAGGCAGATAGAAGAAGAGGTTGAGGAAAAAATAGAGGCGCTTATATGGCTTAAGGAGAGTAGATATTCTGCCCTTTATGAAGGAGAGAAAATTGATATTAATGCTGTTCGTTACAAAGACCTAGAGATATTAAGCAAGCATCTTGAGACATTGTATCCCTATTATGGTGATAAGTTTAAAAAACTTCTTTATTGGATGCTCAATTATAGAAAAAAAACAAGGAAGCCGATTGAAAACATTTTAGCACTTAAAGATCAGGCATTGAGAGATAAGAATAATAAAGGTGTAGGAATAAAAGCGTGGGAGAAATTTACAAACTTATTTTTTGCAGCGCCAGTTAACAAAGTGGTGTCAGACACCACTTTGTTAACTGGCGATCATAATCTTCGACCCTGGACCCAGTTTGTAATAGGAACATTATTCTTTTTTATTCCTGTGGTGCGTACAGGATTTATTTCTGTTGGGTATGAAACGTTTAATGCTAATTTAGAACATATACGTGAGACTAATAAAAACAAAGGCGCACCGACATGGAAGGAAATATTAACCGCACTCACCAGTCCAATAGCCCGCGGGATAAAGCCGGATGGATCTATTAA
>CAZLCT010000069.1:0-13383 GCA_964558015.1 uncultured bacterium
ATACCTCAAAAAACAGTATTATTCTAACTCCTGCTCAATCGGCTAAATAATTACGCAAGAGCTTTAGCTGCCCATGTACTTCCACAACGTGGCAAACTGGTTAAAAATATAAATGACATTTTATTTTTTCTCAATAATTAATAATAAAATATTACTACTTGATATGATTGTCAACATACGTCAAAATTAGCTATGCTTAAAACTTGATTAGTATCCGTTGATAATGTTATAATATAACAATATGAAAAACAAGCATATAAAATATAAGTTAATAAAAGCAATAAGCTTATCTCTTCTCTTTTTATGGGGATGTATAGGAGGATTTATATTTATTCTAATAGTAAATTATTCGCATGGTTCTCCTTTATTTGGAATAATTGGCATCATAATTTTAGCTGTTGGCTTTTATCCCATTTCAAAAATCCGTTCTAAATATTTTAAGATTAATGGCACCTCGCTAGATCCTAAACAAAATAATAACCGAACTTAGTCTCGCCCCCTCTCTATTATTACATTTAAAAACCTTAAAATATTATTATATAATTGCATACTAAATTTCTAATTGTTAAAATAAATAAATTAAAACTCATAATCCCTAAACAAATAAAAGGATATTTATATGATAGCAACCTTACATTTTAAAAAATGTTTCATTTTTATTTTATTAACAATTTTTTTACTTGGAATTTTGAGCACTATAGGTCAAATTGCAAAATATTATTTCGGACATGACTATCTTTTCGGTTTTGTTCCTCTTTTTAATCTATCATCTGAAAAAAATATTCCGACTTGGTTTTCCTCCATCTTGTTATTAAGCTGTGCAATATTAATAGTTATAATTACTTCACAAAAAATAAACAATAACGACAAATATCTATTCCATTGGAAACTTCTAGGAATAGTATTTCTATATTTATCTATCGACGAAAGCGCTGCCATTCATGAAAAAATCAGCGGTATACTTCAGAACACTCTTCATCTAAGTGGTTATTTGAAATTCGCATGGGTTATACCTGCCTTAATTATTGTAATTATATTGGGTATCGGCTATTTTAAATTTTTCTTATCGCTACCTTCCCGAACTCGTGTTACCTTTACTATCGCTGCATCTTTATATATTATAGGTGCACTTATATTTGAATTCTTTGAGGGTCAATACGTTTCTATCCATGGATGGGATACTTTTACCTATACAATAATATGGACAGTTGAAGAAATGTTGGAAATGATTGGACTGACAATATTTTTGTATGGATTAATAAAATATTATCTTATATTTAATAAAAAGATTGAAATCCTTATAGATTTATAAGCTAAACATATATTATTAAATCAACATTTATTTTTAGCAAAACTAAATTAATACGAGATATCGTTATTGCTTACTGTATTATAAAGTTCTTGGAAACATATTTATTTATTGAAGAATCCATTTTCAATTTCTTTAATATTCGCATACAATTTTCTTGCAGCAATAGTATGCATCTCTTCGCTCCAATGACCATCATATTCTAATCTTCGTTCATGCTTAAGCAGGTTTAATGTATCTTCAAAAAGGTCCACATAGATTAAATTTTTGCCGTTTGACATAGCACTTAAATGTGAACGAATATTTTCACTCCATGGTGCTGTTGCCTGAATTAATAAAATACCACCAGGATTAAAATCAATAAAATCCTTATGGAAATCCCGAATCAATTTCAAGGTTTCATTCCAATCCTCTTCTTTTAACACATAGGCTGTTTGCTCATCAAAGTGGACTTGCTGGTTGTTTTCTTTGCTTCTCTTTATTGTTTTTTTAACTGATATATTCTCAGAAAGAACCCACCATTTGTCCCTTATGAAACGAAATAAATGTGAATATTTTCTTAAAAAAGCTTTGCCCGGAAAATATAATATACCCTGAAAATTATTTTCTAATTGCTCTTTAAATCTATTATTATCCCATAAGTCGTTTCCGCAAAATGTTAACACAATAAAATCAGGATTAAATGTAGTGAAATGATCCCTTGCATAAGTCACTTCTTGAATCGTCCCCCAATCAGCAACACCTGCGTTAATAACAAAATATTTTTTTTCTGAATTATTTAAAAGGAACTCTAATTTAGTTGCAAATATAGACTCAACATTCAAACCCCATCCAAATGTAAATGAATCCCCAAGCAATAGAATCTTTTTAGCTAAAGGATCAGATAAATCATATTCTCTATCTCTAAGCCCTAGAGAATTAGTTTTCACTTCCATTATAAAATTGGTCTTTTTATTATAAAAATTTTGTTTATAGTTTTTCTTATGAAACTTGCCGTATCTTTCATTCCGTTCAAACCACTTAACAGGGGTATCCTGCGGGAAAAATATCCTAACGGTTATTTCCCCCATTAAGATGCATAAAAAAACGGAAAAAGATATTATTGCTAAAATAAAAACTATTCTCTTTCTTTTGACATTCTTCTAACCTTTTTAAAATCAATGCTTTATAAGCTATTTGCAAATAATAAATCAAATTATAAATAATAAAATCATATTTTATAACAGGGATACACTTATTGGATATTTATTATCATAATATTTGTTATATTCTTCAACAGAAACCTGATCTTCAGGAAAAGTAAATGTGTGACGAGCATAGATATACATCTGAGGTATATTCTCTGCAAAAATTGTAACCATTCTCTCAAAATCATAGTTATTATCAAGCTCATCTATGTATGAATCTTCACAAATAATAATGTCTACTTCATCCTTCATATTCTGCAATTTATTCAAAGTTTGCTCAGGCGATAAATCATAATAAGAATATTTTGTTCGCCCAAAATAATAATACAAAACTGATGGTTCTACATGGCCGTGTACCGATAACAATGATGTTTCAGGAGGCATATAGGTTCTAATAATATAACCTGCCGTCTTTGATCCAGGATCAATATTTACAACACCACGTTTTGCATCTCTATCTGCCCATATGAATGAAAGATCAAAACCGACGTCACGGTAAAAAATACTTTCTACAATCCCATAACAATTGAGCATAAAACATATAATAAAACTCCAATAAAAAATACTTTTTCTATTCCGTAATAAATAGTTCATTACTAAAATAGATGCAATAATTATAAAATAAATCCCCACAAGCATATATCCTCTTACCACAGTTATGCCTGGTTGTGCCCCAAAAAAAAGGGGCGATAAATAAAAAACTGAACTTCCAACACATAATAAAACATGCCGATTAATCACCGAATGAAAAAAAATAATAACAAATAAAGTCAAAATAATAAAAAAGAGATATCCAATGCCAATCGAACCAATAACTTGTCCAAAATAATCAAAAAAATAAAAACCCAGCTTGGTCTTTTTATTAAATGCGTGAAAAAGTGGATAATAAAGCAAAGGTGATATTATAAGAGGAAAAAACCAAACCCATTTCTTTATAAGTAACATAATCGCGTGATAAAATCTTATGAAAATATTCTTGCCCTCATATGATACATATAAAATACATAACAAACATAGAGTCGGAAGAAAAGGTATAATATAACCGTGAGAAATTAAATACAAAGCAGATAACAATGAAGCAATAAGTCCTCTCTTTACCGACGGCTCTTTAAAAAATATAATCAATTCATAAACTGCTAAAGTCAGAAAAAACACTGCTAAGACTTCATATCCCCATAATATACGAGACTGAAATACATGCAAGGGAAGAAAAACAACACTTCCCGCTACAATAAGGGATAAACCTTTTGATTGATTCATGCCACACATAAGAAAATAAGTAGCAAATACCTGCAGAGAGCCTAAAAATGCTATGGGAAATTTCCACCAAAATTCATTTATTCCAACACCCATCAAAGAAAGAATTCCAACAAATATTTTTACGTATATATTTATTAAAAATCCATAGTTTTCTCTAACCATCCATCGGTAGCCATGGTTCGTTAGAATCTTATATGCCAATTCCACATTGTCGGAACTCTCGAATGTATTACCGAGTCCTAAAATTCTTAATAATAGTGCAAAAATAAATAAAATCGCCAAGGATATAATTATTATGATTTGACTTTTAGAATTTATTACTTTTTTCATTATCATATTTTTATAGCGGTTACAGAAAATTTGTAAGCAAAATGTTTTGCTAAGCTTTCAGGCAAAAGGTTATATAGAGGCAAAAAAATCCAAGTATATATATTTGCCTTATATCCCTTTCTTGCAGTTGGAAGCACACGATAATGTTCCTGAACCGCCTCTTCTATCTTAAAACCTTCAAACATTGAAAATATTTCCTTTTCAGTAAAAAAATCTGTTATGGGAGCATCTTCATCCTTAAATTCAATATTTTCGCGACCAAAACGAGACAGATAATACATCCATGATGGTTTACGATAAAAATGCGAAATAACTGCCCGGCCGCCGGGTTTTAAAACTCGACGGATTTCTTTAATTGCTTTGGGTGTATCTCCGGTATGATGTAACACACCACATGCCCAAACCGCATCAAAGGAATTATCCTCAAATGAAAGTGATAAAACATTTTCAACCCTCACATCTTCAGCTTTCATATTATTCAGTTCGATATTTCGTTTAGCAAGTTCAACGGCAGCAGGAGTTAAATCGGTAGAAACAACATGTACCCCTCTCTTTAAAAACTCAATACTATCAAATCCCATACCGCACTCGATTTCTAATAAACGGCGTCCCTTTAATTTTGGAGCTTCCCGTTCTATTCGATCTCGTATTTCTTTAAATCGATAGGGAGTCATCCATGGTCGAATGTGATCAAAAAACTCCTTACTACCAACCTCTAATTCTTGATCAAACACGAACTGTTTACCCAGTGTATGTGTTTGCCAATAGTGACGTACAGTATCAATATTTCTTTTATTATCCGATGGCATCTCCTGTATCTCCTTTAAAATATTTCCTCAAATTTAATTTTAATACTACTTTAAACCACACAAAATATATAAATAATTTAACAGCCAATCACATCAAGGTGAATAATAATTATAATTTAATTTCTGTCTCTTATAATAATTCTCATCCCAGTAACGTTTACCGCGTGTATTTTTATTAGAATCAGGATTCCAATAAATCCGTATTTCTTTTTCCAGTGAATTTAAAACAATAATTTCTTCCCGATAATCACCAGCTACATCAGCAACATATATGCGAGCTGAGTTTTCATCCCACCAATGAAGGAATTGGCCTGTCATTGGATTAATTATCGCAATTTTTCCCTCTGCATGCCTTTCCTGTGCGGCAATATAATTAGGAACACTACCTGTCCAATCAATTGATGAAATAACTTCTATGCCCTCTTCTGACCAACCTGTAGGTTTAAGATCATTGAGTCGATAATTTGCGATAGTATTTCCTTTAGAATCAATAACCCATGGCCTTTGATCATAATCAAATCGTGAACGGCACCATATTTCAAGACCTGGATACGAAATGTCAAATTCACCAATTACAGCATTTTGAGGTTCCCATCCATTAAACGAATGATAAAAATATACTTTTTTCTTCCCTAATAGTGCCGTATCATCTTCCTTTACTCCCCCTATTTCCTCCGTAACAACCCACTCCAGGCCTTGCTCATCAGGTAAAACATCATTTATATATAACGAATCAAGATGCCCGTGATATTTCCTGTACTCCCAATCTTTTATTAACGTCCCGTCATGGTCTATCACATTTCCTCCAACAACCTCATCAAAACCATCTCCATCAATATCAGCTGCACGGAATCCATTATGATTACAACCCTTATATTCATGAAACTCCCATAGTGTATTCCCCGTATCCAATGACACGGCTTTAAGCCAGCGAAACGGCAATGGATCCGCTTGCAATATAACTTCATTATCCCCTTCACCCTGCAAATTGACAATTTGAAGATGCGACCATCGTTTTGGATTTTCTAGAAAATGACGTATCACTTTTTTCTTTGCATATTTAAAATTCGAGGGTATAACCTCATCCGTGAAAATCTTGACTGAATTTTTAAACTTAGCAAAAATACCGGGAAGCGGAACATATATTTTACGCTCGATTTGTCCCGTATTGCCATTTCGTATTACAATTTCATTTTTAGTGTTTAAATGTAAGACTTCAGATTCTCCATCACCGTCTACATCACCTGCCGTTACACCAGGACCATGCCAACCGGGCAATCCATAGTTTTCTGCATTTCCATTCATCTGAATATCAATGTCATCATCTAACCATATAATATTTCCATTATGATCGTATGCACATAAAGTCGCACGTTCATTATCGCCAAAATTTCCTTCTTTTGTCGAAACAATATAATCAAACAATCCATCGTTATTTACATCCCAGACGATAATACCTCCTCGGCCACTAATAATATGTTGCGAAGAATGCATTTCGATAACATAAGGGTTAATTGTATACTCAATAAATGGCTGTCCTGAAAATGAATCAAGCACAAAAATTAAATATACTGAAATATACACTATTAAAAACTTAATAATCCTTGTTTCAACTAAACCAGACACTTTATATTTCATAAAGTTCCATTTCTAATGATTTTAATATCAGCAATATTTAAAACTAAAAAAATTATTTTTGAAGTTTTGTTATGGAGAAATATATCCCTATATTTATACCGAGAAGAATCATTATCGCGACCATGCTTTTAAAATATATTTCAAAATCGTGGAAAGTATAAATTAAAAACAAAATCATAAAAATAGGACTCCCATATTTAAATAACGGAATCGCTTTGGGTTGTATTTTAAATAAAAGCAACCCGCTGAAAAATACAGGAATAAAAGAAAAAATAATTATACAAACATAAAAAATAACCGTATAAACCCAAAAACGTATTTTAAAATTTAATATATTTGATGATGATAAATACAATTTACTTTTTTTAATCTTTTCGATAATTTTATTTTTGATAAATGACGGCACCGGCACACGTGAATAGAAAGTATAACTATTGTCAATATATCTTTTCACACTTAAATCACTAATCCTTTCTAAGGCCTTTCCAATAGACATGAAGCGAATATCCTGTTGATTAGAAAGCCAATTTAACATATCATCAAACTCTTGATAAGTGACTTGCCCATGTTTTTTATCCACTTCAAGAAAATCAAATTCATGCATGAGGAATACAATAACGGGGTTAGGATCTACGGAATTCCTTGCTTCACTGACTGCTTCACGCAATTGTTGAACATAGCACGTCACTGGTAAAAACATCAATGAAGTTTCTTTCTTTATAGGACGACTGCGCCTATCTGCAGACAGGCACGTAAACCCTCGTTTCTCAAGAACATCTATTATATTTAAATCGTAAATGTTCCAGGGCGGTATAAAAGTAATAATTTTCGCATCAAGTAAATCTTCTAAATATTTTTTCCCATCTGTTATACGGTTTAATTGTGCTTCATATTCAAGCCCGGCGAACTCACTATATCCGCCGTCTTCTTTTTTTAAAATAGTTTGATGTGAATAACCATGGAGAGCCGCATCAAGCACTCCTAACTCCATGCCGGTCTTCAAAACAGCTGCCCTTTCAATGGATAAAGGTAATAAGTCCTGTTGGGAGAGGTCATGATAATCGTCTGCGGCTATAAAAGGAATGACACCAAAGGTGCAGCAAATATCATATTTTTTATACATTTCAATTAATCTGAATATAGTATCCATCGAACTCCTATTGGAATAGTCATCATAACGGAAGATAATATTTGTTTTTTTCTCACTGGATGTACTAGCATCAATATCCGCATAAATACTGACTAAATGAGAAAAAAGAACTATAAAAAAACCAAAACAATAGCAATCATTTTAATACGGAGCATACCGTCACCTCATTTTGTTATTTTATTTAGTTTCATTAAGGCTAAAAAGTTCTCGTAAAAGCAATTTTTCCCGCGGGCTAATAATCTTTCCATTGAAATGAAAAGGGTAATATTTCCTTATAAATATAATTATGCCTATTAAAAGCATTGAATAAACAACAACATTCCCCCATGCCATACCAATTGCACCCCAGTAATAAGCACAGCCCACATAAATACTCATTCCTATGATTAAACCCGGCAAAAAAACCGAAATAAAAGCTCGCTTTAATACACAAAACGTATTAATAACACTTATCAATGGGAAACCAAGATTCATAATAGTAATCCCAACAGTAATTATAGTAGCATATAATGTAACCTCTTTATCAAGGTCAGCACCGAAAAGAAAATGAAGGCACCAATTTCCTAATAAGAGCATAAAAATCAACTGCGCAAAACTTACAAGAAAATTTATTTTAATAAATGTATTAATTACTTCATCAATTTTTTCTTTTTCAGTAATATTAGATAAAGCAATTTGTAATCCATTGCTAAAAAATGCCGAAAAATTAAAAAAAAGGCTTGTGAATCGTAACGCTATTGCATAATAGCTTATCTCACGCATACCGGAAAACCAGCTTAAAATAGCAGTATCGATTGTAAATAACGTATTGACTACAACTTTATTACCATGATCCCATAAGCCATAATCTGTAAGACTATTTTTAAGAATGTTTATTGTCTCAAATCTTATAATTGGCTTAAAATGAATTTTTTGCAAAAATAAGATACCCCACATTAAGCATTCACCAATAGCTAAAAATATCAAAATCCATGAATAAGCTAAAAGTGTCGGCAAAAGAAACAATAGACAAAAAGAACCAAGGCGTATAAACATAACAAAGAAAGAAAAACTGGTTGCTGCCAGTTGTTTAAAATCCGCATAAAATACCATCTTGATCCAGCCTTTAAAAGTCAGGGCAAGATAATCAATGGTAATCGCAATAAAAAGAAAGGTTATTCCGGAAATACCGGTTTTAACAAGCACAAAATAATTAATAACCAAACATAAAATTATAATCCCGGCCGTTTGTACAAACCAAAAACTAAAAAGAGCGGTCAATAATTCATCTCGTTTAACTCTATCCGATGACACACGTGCATAATCTCTGAGTAAAACACGTATAGGGCTTATGTCGAGGTATGTAAGCAAAACCAAATACCCGCTGCAAATCCCAACAGCAGCAATATCCACGTGGGATAAAAGACGCACAAGTATAATAAACGATACTATCGTGCTCGCCTTTAAAATTACCTGATCTGCAAGTAAGAAAAAAGTATTACTAAAAACTCTTTTACCTAAGCTTGGCTTTTTCATATTCATTTTTCTAAAACTTCTTCATATACCGACGCAATTTTTGATGCAATAATTTTATACGTAAAGTTATTATGTACCCTTTCAATTCCTTTCCTGCTCAGCTGTTCTCTAAGAGAACTATTGAACATAAGATTATATAAAGACTCATAAAGCCGTAAATAATCATTGGGTGGTATAAGCATACCTGCGTCACCAACAACTTCATCAATAGCACCACAATATGTCGATATAACCGGCTTTCCTGTCGCCATGGATTCTATTAATACAATGCCGAATTGCTCTTGGATATATCGTGTGGAAATACTGGGAAGAACAAATATATCAGCTAACCGATGAATTTCAGGAAGCTTTTCATAGGGCTGGGGTCCTGTTAGATGAAAATAGCGGTCAAGTTGATATGATTTAATTTTTTTTATCAGCTGATTTCGCTCATTCCCTTCCCCTACGATCACGAAAAGAGGATCTATATCTTTTACCTTTTGGTCCTGAAGTAAAAGTTTTACAGCATCTACTAATGTAAATATTCCCTTTGTCCAAATCAAATTTCCGACAAATAAAACAATAAATCGATTATCAGAAATACCAAGTGACTTACAAATATTTTTATCCCGCTCGCCTGGATAAAAACGTTTTGTATCAACACCATGGCCAATAACATGGATCTTTTCCGGTGACACCCCTTCACAAATCAGTGTATATTTAGCATGATTTGATCGTGAAATGAATAAATCTGTCTCATTACGAACCAAGCAAGTACGTTTCTTAAGAGACAATTTATTTCTGTACCAATAAGGATTGATTTCATCCTGAGTTGATATAATTTTATATCCGCCTTTCTTTTTATTTTTAACTACCTGCCATGAAAAATAAAAACTTTGTTCTGGTAAATGAATTAAATCAAACTTTTTAAGCCCTTTATTAACACCAAAAAGTATCTCTTCAAATCCAAGGAACTTCAAAGGGTTTGGAAGCTTCTTGCCAAATATTTTTCTGGGAATAATACCATTTAAGTAATCAAGGCAAGGAAACGATATCCGCGGCATTGATATTGATCCTACATTATATCGATACGATTTTGGATGGGCTACAGTGATATCAAACGTATCAAGCAAAGGATAAAGATATTGTGCCTCAAAAGGATTAAGATAAGATCCTCTCAAATAACAAATAGAAGGTTTTTTATCTTTTATTTCCATTATATTAATGCCTCACAAAATTAATATTTTTTAGTTTAATGTTATCTGAAATAAATTATGATTGATAAAATTATTCCAACAAAGATGAATATACTTCTTTTATTTTATACACTGTTTTTTTTATATCAAAATTTTCCAAAATATTATTTTTTGCAGTATCTGCTAATTTCTTTGCATATTTATAGTCATCGACTAACCCCATACAAACCTGCGCTAATAATTTCTCATCTCCTGCTTGTACTAACCTGGCACTAACGTTATCTTTTAAAATTTCCGGAATTCCTCCAACAGCGGTTGAAACAATTGGTATCTTCAACGCAGCTGCCTCAAGAATAATTGAAGGTATTCCCTCGCTTAATGATGCAAGCACAAAAATATCCATCATATTCAAATAGTTATATATATCATTTTTATATCCAATAAAACGTACTGAATTTGTAATCCCCAGCGAACCAGCCAAAGCTTTAAGATCGCCTAATAATGGGCCGTCTCCAACTAAAACAAAAACTACATTAGGATTCCTGTCTAATATAATCTTTGCCATTTTAAGAAAAACATCATACCCTTTAATAGGAACTAAACGGCCTGCACTGCCTATAACAAAAGAATCTTTATCCAAAGACAGTTCCTGTTTGATTTCTTCCTTTAATTTAGCAGGATATACTTTTTCAACATTGATTGCGTTTCGTACAACAACTAACTTTTTATCCAGATATAGTTTCGCATAATGTTTTTTTATATCTTCAGAAACAGCAATTATTCGATTAAAAAATATTTTCAGAATAAACCAATTTATAAAACTAAAAAGTTTAGATTTATAATATTTAAATCCCGTATGAGTTTTTGTTATGCCATGTAAACTATGAATTGTCCGAATTAGATAAGGAATTTTACAAAGCATTGAAAGAAGTACCGAAATAAAATCCTCTTTGAACTTATGCGAATGAATAATATCGATATTAAGCCCTTTTACAGCTTTATATATATTTATAAACTGGCGATACAGACTATCTTGCTCACTAAAAACATATGTCTGAATACCTAGTGCTTTTATTTTATCAGCTAAAACTCCTTGATTAAAAACTACTGCATATAATTTTATATCATTATACTTTACTAGCTCTGCTAATAGCTCATATGTAACAACCTCAGCCCCAGCCCATAAATCACCCGTCAACAAATGCAACACTTTACAAGTCATTTATTATTCTCAAGTAATAAATTTGTTTTAACTATTTATATTTATTAGGACACCACAAAATACATATAAATTCTATACTAAACACACTGGTCAAAATTAGAGATAGGATCATCAACGGTCCAACACCGGTAAAATTCTTCATTTTTATAGTATGCATTTGGTAGCAACGTATTATCTATTCTTAACATTGTTGCAAGTATATGCCCATGCATTCTAGATGAAACAATATGCCTATACATCTTAACAATTTTAATAGCCTTATATATTAAAATCCATGCTTTTAAAATAAAAAAGAAACTGGATATTTTATATAAAATTATAGCTACTGTATAATGAATTTTCAGTTTTGTCATACGGCCCCAAAAACTACCAAGAGCGGAAGATAGTCTACTTAGCACTAACGTTATAAGAGGTAAGATATCGATCCAATCAACAATATCGTAAATATCCTTATCAAAATAAATAGAATATATTTGGGCATTTTCTTTATCTCTTCGACATAAAAACAACATTTTATTTTTATTTTTTTTTGACTTAACTTTCGGTAAATCAAAATAAAAAGCCATATCAGGACACAAAACTATATCTGCATTATAATAATATTCCTTTGCGAGAACTTCACTAACTTTATCCCTGACTAAGATAGTTAAATTTGAATGTGCATTTATAATTTCTCCAGATTTTATTAATTTTTCTTTATTTCGATAATAAATAGTTTGGGGAAAAACTATTATTTTATTATCCTTAAATCTAGTTATAATATCTTCTCTATATTTTTGGTGCTCATACCAAAGGTCCCCCCAATTACCTCCACCTTGAAGAAATATTATATCTTTATTAAATATACACTTTTCTAAAACATTAATACAGCCGTTATAAATATTAGCTTGTAATATTTTTTTTGCATTAAGGTATTTTTTGAGGAAATTAATTTCTCCCATCCAAATCAATAAATCGCCTATATTAATATAGGTAGGGAAACCCAAAAGTATGCACTTTGCACCATCTGTTAGTTCCTTACAGAAACCTAACTCTTTTTCTATATAATTTTTAGTATTTATTAAAAATTTATTATCTAAATCTTTCATCAAATGTCTTTCTGAATCAAATTTATTATTTTTTTCTACCACTATTCAAAAGTTTAGAAATACTATCGGTTATATTTTTTTCAAAAATATCTCTTCTGAATATTTCCTTTGCCATTGTTTTCCCACGTAGCCCCATATTTTTTAATAAGCTTTTATTATTGCTTATCTTATTTAGTATTTTCACCATATTTTTGAACCGTTCTGAATCATATTTAATTAAAAAACCATTATAGTTATCTTTTACAAGCTCAGAGATTCCTCCAACATTAAATGCAACGATTGGTAATTCCATAAACATGGCCTCAATAAGAACATTTGGAACCATATCACTATTAGATGGTAATATAAATAAATCAGCATTGGAATATAATTTTATCAAGTCCTTAATATTTTCATGCGTAATATTTCGATGAATATAAATTCTTTTATTATTACTAGTAATAGGAGCTTTTGTAACAATCGTTAAACTGCAGATTTGCGAAAGATGTTGCTTAAATACTGGAATAAAATCAATAATACCTTTTCTCCTTAAATCATTTCCTACAAATATCAATTTTAAAGCACTGCTTTCATTATTATTTTTTTTAAATCTTTGAAAGTTAATAAAATTACTATAACCATAACAAATTTGTATTTTATCTTTTGGTATACTGCTCCCCGTTAAGTAAAAGGTGGAAATTAGGAGAAAAAACTCCTAAAA
>CAZLCT010000070.1:0-13307 GCA_964558015.1 uncultured bacterium
GCTCTCATTATCTGGAGTTTACACCAACCGTCAATTTATCGTATCATCTCCTTTTGAATTCTAACCCCTTTATGATTGCTTACCTAAGCAATCATATTCTTAATCTGATGAAAAGAACTAAACACGTTTCCTAAGCTTTCTTTAGGCGTCCTATACCAGAACGACGTCCTTTACGCGTACGTGCATTAGTATGAGTCCTTTGCCCTCGAGTAGGTAATCCTTTAATATGGCGCTGTCCACGGTAGCACCCGATGTCCATGAGACGCTTAATATTCTGCTGGATATCCCTTTTAAGATCACCTTCAAGCTTAAACCCGCTCTTTTGTATTACACTCGTAATTGATGCAACTTCCTGGTCACTTAAGTCTTTTACGCGTTTATCAAAATCGACGTTTGCTTCTTTTAATATTTTTTGTGATCTCGTAAGACCGATACCATAAATATAAGTTAAACCACACTCGACTCTCTTTTCACGCGGTAAATCAACTCCTATAATTCTCGCCATAAATCTTTACTCCTTCAGAGCTAATATAAAAATATAATTATAACAAACTACTTAAAAAATTATCCTTGCTTCTGCTTATGTTTAGGGTTTTGGCAAATAATATAAACAACCCCTTTACGCTTGATGGTTTTACATTTTTCACAAATTTTTTTTACAGATGAACGAACTTTCATAATTTCACCATATTCTTTTTATTTTAATCTAAATGTAATTCTTCCTCTGTTTAAATCATAAGGGGATAATTCAAGTTTAACCCTGTCTCCCTTTAAAATCTGAATATAATGCATACGCATTTTACCCGATACATGGGCTAATACTATATGCCCATTTTCTAATTCTACCCTAAACATTGCGTTTGGAAGAGGCTCAATAACCGTACCTTCTACCTCAATAACATCTTCTTTTGACATTTATGTTAATACCTCCACCCTATCTTTAGTTATTAAAATGGTATTTTCATAATGGGCTGATAATTCTCCATCCCGTGTAACAACTGTCCATTGGTTATCCAATGTCTTAACTTTCCATGAACCCATATTGACCATCGGCTCAATAGCAAGTGTCATACCCTCCTCCAATAAAGGTCCTGTACCTTTTTTGCCGAAATTAGGTATCTGAGGTTCTTCATGTATATGCCTGCCTATGCCATGTCCAACATAATCACGTACCACAGAAAAACCATGACTTTCTACATAATGTTGTATAGCGAAGGACAAATCACCAAGCTTTGAGCCATGCCTTATAGCATTTATACCTTCAAAAAACGATTCACGCGTTACATCAATCAAGTTTAATGCTTCTTTGCTTACTTTTCCTACAGGCCATGTTCTCGCGGCATCTGAACTATACCCCTCATATCTAACGCCGACATCAATGCTCACGATATCACTATTGGCTAACTTTCGCTGAGAAGGAATTCCATGAACTACTTCTTCATTAATCGAAACACATATACTTGCAGGAAAACCATTGTAATTTTTAAAAGCAGGTATTGCTTTCTGCTTCCGAATGGATCTTTCTGCTATCTCATCAAGCTCTATGGTCCGCAAACCCGGCTTGATACAACTCTTTAACTCAGAAAAAACCGCTTTCAATATATCTGAAGCAGTGCGAATCAATTCAATTTCACGTTTTGATTTCAAAGAAATCATTTATACCTTAAAATAATCTTTTAACAATTTTTCAACTTCACGATAATCTTTATCAGCCGGGATGGTGAATAATAAACCTTTCTTTTGGTAATAATCCAATAACGGCTGTGCACTTTCACGATAAACCTTCAGACGGTTCCTTATAGTTTCTTCTTCATCATCTTTGCGCTGTATAAGTTTACCGCCACATTTATCGCATATGCCGTCAACTTTTGGAGGCATATTCTTTATATGAAAAATAGTTTCACACTTAGAACAAATTCTTCTTCCAGTAAGCCTTTCTATTATCACGCCCTCGCTTGCATCAAAATTTAAGGCTGAATCAATCTCCTTCCCCAGTTCTTTAAGACAAACCGTTAACTCTTCTGCCTGTTTATAGTTTCTGGGAAATCCATCTAAAATAAAACCGCCTTCACAATCAGATTTAGAGATTCTTTCTTTTACCATTTGAACTACAATTTCATCCGGTACCAAGTGCCCACTTTCAACGTAAGCTTTAGCTTTTTTCCCTAACTCCGAACCATTTTTGATGCAATTTCTTAAAATTTCACCCGTTGAAATGTGCGGGATAGAATACTTTTTGCTAATTAAAGCTGCTTGTGTTCCTTTTCCAGCACCAGGAGGTCCTAATAGTAACAAATTCATCAGCTATCTTCTTCCCTTAATCCGGCCCTTTTTTATGAATCCGTCATAATGACGCATTACAAGTTGTGATTCTATTGCTTTTGTTGTATCAAGGATAACACCTACAATAATTAAAAGACCGGTACCGCCAAAAAAACTTGCTATCAAATAAGGAATGTTTAATACTTTTGGCGATGAAATTATACTGGGAAAAAGTGCAATTACCGCTAAAAAGAAAGCCCCGCTTAATACTACACGTGTCATAATAAAATCTAGATATTCAGCTGTTGCCTTGCCGGGTCTTACCCCAGGTATAAAACCTCCATATTTTTTAATATTATCTGCAATATCAACTGGATTAAATGTAATTGCAGTATAGAAATAACAAAAGAATATTATAAGTAACGGATAAAATATAAAATACCAAATTCCTCCTTGTGAAAAAGCATTTGCTAAACTCCTTAAGAAAGGATTTGCAACAAAACCAGCTAATGTAGCTGGAAATAATATAACTGATTGTGCAAAAATAATAGGAATAACCCCTGCCTGGTTAACCCGCAGGGGAAGATAAGTACTCTGCCCGCCGTACATGCGTCTGCCAACAACACGCTTTGCATATTGAACTGGTATCTTTCTTTGTCCTTGTATAATCAATATAACTCCAATAACCGTTCCCACCATCAATAATAATAATATACCCAATTTCCAATACGGCATCTGCTGACGAGAAGGGTCAAAGGGTGATAATAAAATAAATGTTTGATAAAGAGCTACAGGCAAACGGGAAATAATATTTGCCGTAATAATAAGTGAAATACCGTTTCCAATTCCAAATTCATCAATTTGTTCTCCAAGCCACATTATAAAAGCGGTTCCTGTTGTCAAAGTAATAACAGTCATTATTCTAAATGCCCACCCCGGTTCAGGAACAATAACATGCCCTTGGAAAGCATTGGGATTTTCAAGCCACAAGCTGATAAAGAACGACTGAATTAAACTTAAGGCAACAGTACCATATCGGGTATATTGAATAATTTTTCTTCTGCCTTCCTCTCCTTCTTTTGACATCTTCTCAAGTGCAGGAATAACAACTGTTAAAAGCTGTAAAATAATAGAAGCAGAAATATAAGGCATAATGCCTAGTGCAAAAATAGTCATATTATTTAATGCACCACCGGTAAACATACTCATTATGCCAAAGAGCCCTCCTCCGGCACTTCTTGTTACTCTTTCAAAGAATAAACTTAGTTCATGCCCGTCAATGCCAGGAGTAGGAATAAAAGCACCGATTCTATATACGCCAATAATAAAAAGTGTAAAAAGAACTTTTTTCTTTAAATCCGGAATTTTAAAAATATTTACTAATGCTTGAAACATAAAATTATTATTTATGCATGTTGTGCTTTTTAAGAAAGCTTTTAAGTGTTTTTATCTATTATTCTTTTCCAATAGCATACTATTTAAAGACCAAAGAACTATTACTCTCCATCTACTGTCTTATTCCCTTTACCAACAAGAACCACTTTTCCGCCGGCAGCCTTAATTTTTTCTTGCGCTCCCTTAGAAAAATAATCTGCGTGCACAGTAATAGCTTTATCTATCCGTCCATTACCAAGAATTTTAATACCATCACACTTTTTCTTAATAATGCCCTTTTCATATAAAAGTGCTGGGGTTATTTCTTTTTCATTCAAAGAAGACAATCTATCCACATTTACTACTTCAATCCTTTTCCGAAAAGCAGTATTATTAAAACCACGTTTCGGAAGACGTCTAATAAAAGTAGTCTGTCCTCCTTCAAATCCAGGAGTCCGACTTGAGCCAGAACGGGAAAGCTGCCCCTTGGTTCCGCGGCAACTTGTTTTTCCATGTCCAGAACCTATTCCCCGACCAATGCGTTTTCTTTTCTTCTTATATGAAAACTTACTCTTCATTTTCAAACCTATCTTTTTCCTGATTAAGATTCATAAAACCAACAAGGGCTGCTTTAACAACGTTCGTCGCATTGTTAGAACCTAAACTTTTAACTAAAATATCTTTAATCCCGCACGCTTCACACAAAGCACGCACTGGACCTCCAGCAATAATTCCTGTACCAGGACGAGCTGGTTTTAGGAGAATTTTTGCTGCACCGAAATGACCTATAATTTCATGCGGTATAGTATCACCTTTACGTGGAACTTTTATAAAACTCTTCTGGGCAACTTTTGAACCCTTGCGGATTGAATCAGCTACCTCATTTGCCTTTCCCATACCGTATCCAACTTTTCCGTTACCGTTACCAACTACAACAGAGGCACTAAATGAAAACCTTCTTCCACCTTTAACAACTTTCGCAACTCGATTGATATTTATGACTTTTTCTATTCTATTCTCATCTTGAGTACTTGCCGGTTGTATAACCTCTTCGGTTTCGGTCACCTCTGAATCAACCTGTGGTTCTTCTCGCACCCTCTTCCCGGGTTTCTTTTTCTTTTCTTCTAATTCTTTTGGCAATTTACCTTCTCCTTGGAAACATTCAAGTTAAAATTTTATTTTGTTATTACGCAATTTATCAGCAAATGCTTTTACTCTACCATGATAACGATATCCGCCCCGATCAAAACAAATTCTCTCTATTCCTTTATCCTTCATTTTACCAGCAAAAATTTCACCTAAAAATTCAGCAGCCTTAACATTGCCGCCATATCCGTATTTTTGCCTGAATTCTTTACCAATTGTTGATGCGCTTATAATTGTCTTTTCATTTATATCATCAACAAGCTGAACATGTAAATTAGCAAGAGAACGACGAATATTTAATCTGGGTATCTCCTCAGTTCCAATAACTTTTTTTCGTATGTAATAATGCCGTCTTTTGCGCTTTAATTCTTTCTCAAACATCTTGTTATACCTCGAAACTGTTAATTCGCTAATAGTATTAACCGACAACTTTACCTTGCTTGCGTCTTATCTGTTCGTCACTATAGCGAATGCCTTTGCCCTTATATGGTTCAGGTTTGAAGAAATCTCTAATCTTAGCCGAAACCTGCCCAACCAGTACTTTATCTATTCCCTCAACAACAACAGCAGTTTGCTGTGGTACGCTTACAGTAATCCCTTCAGGAATATCAAAATTAATATCGTGAGAATATCCCAAAGAAAAGTTTATTTTCTTGCCTTTCATTTGAGCCTTAAAACCGACTCCATGAATATCCAACTTTTTGGAATAACCTTTACTTACTCCGATAAGGACATTATTAACCAAATTACGGATTAAGCCATGGAGAGCCTTATCCTTCTTTAAGTCACTCTTCCTTTTAAATTCTACGTGGTCATCTTTAACCTCAAGCTCAATTGAAGCAGGGATGTCCACAGAAAGTTTGCCCTTGGGCCCTTCGGCAATAAACTTATCAGACTCAATTTTAATTTTTGCCTCTTTCGGAATTGCAACACTTACTCTTCCTATGCGTGACATCTTAATACAACCTCTAAATAAATATTTTAATTAATAAACAGAACAAACCATTTCACCGCCGGTATTTTGTTTACGTGCCTCTTCTCCGGTTACTAAACCACCTGAAGTAGAAAGGATTATAATACCTAATCCGTTTAAAACACGTGGTATGTTCCTAGCCCCCACATAGCGACGCAGGCCAGGAGTAGAAACTCTACTTATATTCTTAATTGCAGAACGATTACCTTTTAAATATTTAAGGTATATACGTATGAATTTTTTATTACCTTCCTCTAAAATCTTAAAATTATTAATAAATTTTTCTTTCTTAAGGATCTCAGCAATCTGTATCTTTGCCTTAGAAGCAGGCAAAGTTACGGTTTCTTTCTTTGCTTTGTAAGCATTTCGAATACATGTTATAAAATCCGCTATAGGATCACTTACCGACATATTTATCTCCCACATTATGATTAAACAGATAATAATTAATCCGAATAATCTATAGTTTTACCAACTAGACTTCGTAACACCTGGTATTAACCCTTGCAGTGCATACTCACGGAAACATATTCGACAGAGGTCGAATCTTCGCATAAAACCACGCGGTCTTCCGCACGCTTTGCAACGATTATACCGTCTTACTTTAAACTTTGGTTTTCCCTCTTGTTTTTTTATTAATGCAGTCTTTGCCATACCAGCTACCTTTTTCTAAATGGCATACCTAAATATTCTAATAGTTTTTTAGTTTCTTCTTTTGTATTTGATGACGATACAAATGTTATATCCATGCCATGAATCTGTTTTACCTTATCATATTCAACTTCAGGAAAAATAATTTGTTCAGTGATTCCCATCGAATAATTTCCCTGACCGTCAAAACTATTTGGTAATACACCTCGAAAATCTTTTATACGAGGCATAGCAATACTTATAAGTCTATCCAAAAACTCATACATCCTCTTCCTGCGCAAAGTCACTTTTAAACCAACCGGATTCCCTTTTCTTATTTTAAAATTTGAAATCGCTTTTTTTGCACGTGTAATAACAGGCCTTTGACCAGTAATAAGTGCAACCTCATCAGCTAAACCATCTAATATCTTTATATCCTGAACTCCTTCTTTTACACCCATATTGATAACTATTTTTCGGAGCCTAGGCACCTTATTTATATTTTTATAATTAAAATCACTTTTTAACTTCGGCGTGATTTCATTTTTATATTTTTTAAATAAACGACTCATAAGTACTCATACCTCTTATATTATCTCGTGACACTTTTTACACATTCTTTTCTTTGTACCGTCAGTAAGCACTTTAAAACCCACTTTTGTTGGTTTTGAACACCTTGAGCAGACTAACATCAAATTACTCACATGAATAGGGCTTTCCATGGAAAAAATACCCCCTTTGGGATTATCCCGGGTTGGGCGCATATGTTTTTTAACCATATTAACCCCTTCTACTAAAGCCCGCTGTCTTTGCGGGAATAAACGAAGTATCTTTCCCTTCTTGCCTTTATCTTTACCCGTCTTAACATAAACGTTATCATTTTTTTTTAAACTAAACATAATTAAACAACCTCAGGTGCTAATGAAATTATTTTTGTAAAACTTAAATCGCGTAACTCACGCGCAACGGGTCCAAAAATTCTGGTTGCCTTCGGATTTTTCTGATTATCTATGATAACAACAGCGTTTGAATTAAAACGAACTGTAGACCCGTCAGAGCGTTTAATTGTATTCCTTGTACGGACAACAACAGCTTTTACGACATCACCTTTTTTTATATCAGTGTGAGGAATTGCTTCTTTTACCGATGCAGTAATAATATCACCTATATCTGCATATTTTTTTCCAGCCCTGCCAATGACTTTAATGCATGCAACTTTGCGTGCACCGCTGTTATCTGCAGCGTCTAATATAGTTCTCATTTGGATCATCTATACTACCTCAAGCAACCGCCAACGTTTTAACTTTGACATAGGTTTTGACTCAATTATCCTTACTTTATTTCCTGCCTTCGCTTTACCGTCTTCATCATGCACATAATATTTTTTTGTGACTTTAATAAACTTTTTATACTGTGGATGTTGTGCAAACCTGGTTACATTAACAACAATGGTTTTATTCATCTTACTTTTAAGAACAATTCCTTCGCGTATTTTTCTATGTCCTCTTACTTTTTTTCTCTGTGTCATTGGTATTCCTTAGCAATTACTAGATTAGTAAATATTCCTATTATAATTGTCTTTTAATAGTTAAAAGCCGTGCTATATCTTTTTTTAATTCCTTAATCCTATGCTGTTTTTCCAACTTGCCTGTTTTTGCCTGAACACGCAATGAAAAAAGGTCCTTCTTACAAGAATCAATCTTAGCGTTTATTTCGTCAACAGTTAAATTCCTAATATCATCGGCTTTCAACATTATTATCCCTCTCGCTTTACAAGTTTCATTGGAAAGGAAAGTTTACTAGCACATAAGCGTAGAGCAGTCCGTGCCAACTCTTCCGGAACTCCACCAATCTCAAATAATATCTTCCCCGGTCTTACTGTAGCAACCCAGCCTTCTGGTGCACCTTTTCCTTTACCCATTCGAGTTTCAGCCGGCTTTTTGGTTATTGATTTATCAGGAAAAGCTCGAATCCATACTTTTCCACCGCGCTTAAGCTGGCGTGTCAGGGCAACACGAGCAGCTTCTATCTGGATATTTGTTAACCACCCACGGCCAAGTGATTTTAATCCATATTCACCGAAATTGACCTTATTACAACGTGTTGCACAACCCTTCCTTCTCCCACGCTGATATTTCCTATATTTAACTCTTTTTGGTATTAATGGCATAATATTTACTCAGATCTGTTTTCTTTTTTATCTTTACTGTCCGGGCTTTCTTCCTCATCAGTTAATGTCCTTAATAAAACATCACCTTTGTATACCCATGTCTTTACTCCGATTTTTCCATGAGTAGTATTCGCTTCAGTGAATCCATACTCAACATCGGCACGGAACGTACCTAACGGTATTTTCCCTTCTTTATATCCTTCCATTCTGGCAATTTCAGCACCGCCTAATCTACCTTTACAACGTATCTTAATACCTTCTGCCCCTTTTGACATTGCTGTAGACACAGCCTTTTTCATCGCACGCCGAAAAGATACTCTCTTCTCAAGCTGCTGTGCAACGGTCTCAGCAATCAATTGAGCATTGGTCTGAGGAAGTTTTACTTCCTTAATATCAATTAAAATTTCGCTTGATGTTAACTTTTCTATTTCATTGCGCAATTTATCAATTTCTGAACCACGTCTGCCAATAACGATGCCGGGGCGGGCTGTAAAAATTTTTATACGAATACGTTTTGCAGACCGTTCAATCTCAATATTTGAAACACCGCTATACTTCATATGTTTTTTTAAAAACTTCCTAATCTTTAAATCTTCTAAAAGATAATCACCGTAGTCTTTGCCACCAAACCAACGTGATTTCCATGGTTTAACATAACCAAGCCTTATTCCATATGGATGAACTTTCTGTCCCAAGTATTTATCCTCCTTTAATGACGACATCAGTTACGGAATTAAATGACGTAACTGATTTATCGGAATTGAACCCCGCACCTTTTATTTACCCCCCCTTAAGGCTTACCGAATATCCAAAAGGTGCGGGGTAAACTCGGACATACATTTTAGTAGTTCGACAAGCTCACTACCCTGAGCAACGTCGAAGGGTTTCACTACCGTTCACTAAAATGTGTCTTCATTTATTTCTTACCACTTAATTTCTTTTTAACGCCCTTCTTAAGACTACCTTTTTTCTTTTTATCCTTTGCCTCAACTTCACCGGCAGACTGAACTATCTTTGATCTTCTTTGTTTTTCAGTCAAAACAACATTGATATGTGTTGTCCTCTTTAAAATTCTATCCGCACGTCCCATAGCTCGTGCCATAAACCTCTTAAGCATGGGCCCGCCGTCCGCTCTAATATCAGAAATAAAAAGATCCTCTTCATTCATCTTTTTAACTCTTGCATTAGCAACCGCACTGTTTAAAAGACGCTCAGTAAGGCGCGCCCCTTTTTTATTAAGGTTAGCCAATATATCAAGTGCATCATTTACGTATTTTTTACGTAAAAGATTAATGACCGGCCTTACCTTTCGTGGTCCAATACGTAAATACTTAACGTTTGCTTTAATTTCCATTGTTCTAAACTATGTCTTCTGTCCTACAGCAGCTGCTTTTGCTTTATCCTGAGCAGCACTATGTTTTTTAAATATTCTTGTTGGAGCAAATTCCCCTACGCGATGTCCAACCATATTTTCAGTAACAAAATATTGTATAAATTTTCTTCCATTGTATACGGATAAACTGATACCGACGAACTCAGGAGTAATTGTTGAACGTCTTGACCAGGTTTTTATAGGCCTTTTATCTCTTGTTTGCACCGCTTTCAAAACCTTCTTAAGGAGTTTTTCATCAACATAATAACCTTTTTTACTAGAACGCCCCATTTATTTTCTCCTGTCTTTTACAATGAATTTATTCGAAGCTTTATTTCTTTTCCTTGTCTTCAGACCTTTTGTCGGAGAACCCCAAGGTGTAGAAGGATGACGCCCCCCGGAACTTTTTCCTTCACCCCCGCCTAAAGGATGATCAACAGGATTCATTGCAACTCCACGGACCGTTGGTCGAAAACCAAGCCATCTTCTTCTTCCTGCTTTTCCATATGAAATATTTTCATTTTCAATATTCGAACACTGGCCAACAGTAGCATAACAGTCCAGCTTAATCATTCGTATCTCGCCCGAAGGCATTTTAACATGAGCAAACGGCTCTTCTTTAGCTGCAATCTGGGCAACACCTCCGGCTGAACGAACCAATTTCCCCCCCTGCCCAGAACGCAATTCAATATTATGAATAAAAGTACCGGCATGTATAGCACCTAGCGGCATATGATTTCCAACTTTAAGTTCGACATTCTCACCACTTTCGACAATGTCTCCGACTTTTAATCCATCAGGGGCCAATATATATCTCTTCTCACCATCCTTGTATTCAATGAGCGCAATAAGAGTTGATCTATTAGGATCATACTCAATAGTTAAAACTCGCGCTTCCATATTACGTTTATCTCTTTTAAAATCTACTATTCTGTAACGTCTTTTATGTCCGCCTCCGTGATGCCGGCATGTTATATGCCCATGAGCATTACGGCCGCCCGTGCTCTTCTTGATATAAGTTAATGGTTTATAGGGCTTACGTGCAGTAACTTCTTCGAAGTTAGAAACATTTGCAAAACGTCGTGTTGGTGTTTTGGGTTTATATTTAATTAAAGCCATTTATAACCTGCCTTCTTATGTAAATTCTATACTATCCCCTGGTTTTAAAGTAACAATTGCCTTCTTCCAACGTGCCGTTCTACCAAATTCGTACCGTACTCTTTTAAGCTTTCCTCTTACATTCATAGTTTGCACTTTGAGAACCTTCACGTTATAAATTTTCTCAATTGCTTCTTTTATTTCCTTCTTATTACACTTACAATCAACTCTAAAGAAATATTTATTTTGATCTGCTTGCAGCAAGGAACCCTTTTCTGTTATTAAAGGACTCCGAATAATATCATACACATTTTTCATAATAACAAATTCCGAATTTTATATGTCCGAGGGACTAATTATTTGTTACCTCTTGAAGTTCCTTACGATTTCTATCAACGATTCTCTTCTCCAGAGCTTTAATCGAATCCTTATCCATTAGTAAAATACTTTTACGTAATATATGGTATGCGTTGACATCACAAACCTTTTTTAATGAAAGCATATAAATATTTCGTGAAGCTTTCTGGACGTTATCGTCAAGTTTTTCAACAAGAAACAAAGTATTTTTATTGTCGATATTTAAATTTTCAAGAATTTTAAAAAATTCCTTGGTTTTATGTGAATCCAGAGATAAATCATCAACTACAAGAATATTATTTTCTTTAAACTTTTTACTTAATGCAGAAATCAATGCTTTTATTTTTAACTGTTTAGGGATCGTATTATAAATTTCCCTCTGCCTGGGTCCAAAAATTGTACCGCCGCCACGCCATAGGGGAGAGCGGATACTGCTTACGCGGGCCCGTCCGGTACCTTTCTGGCGCCAAGGTCTTGCACTACCGCCTCGAACTTCTTTGCGTGTCTTTGTATGGGCGGTGCCGGTTCGTTTGTTGTTTGCATATAACCGATTAACCTCATTAAGCAAACGTACGTTTATCTGACTTTCGAATATATCAGAATTAACCTCAACATTACCTGCTTTTTTGCCATCTTTTTTATAAACCGTAATCTTTGCCATATTAATCTAAAATCTTTTACTTTTTCTTTGCTTTAATATCTTATTCTTTGTCACCAACTGGTACATTATCTGGCTCTTGGGAAGGAGCCTCTTTTCCTTTATCTGCAGTCACCACTTCAGGAACATCTGTCTTTTTCTCAGACTTCTTTTTTCCTTTAATTTTTAACTCTTTATCGGTTCCCTCTTTCAAAGAAATGCTCACCCTTAAAATATTATTTTTTGGGCCGGGTACCGCTCCTTCAACCGCTAAAATATTATTATCAACATCAACTTTGATAACTTTTAAATTCTGAACCGTAACTTGCTCACCCCCCATACGACCTGGACCTTTCATACCTTTAAAAACGCGTGAAGGATATGAAGACTGTCCGATTGAACCAGACCTTCTTCCTGTTTTATCTCCATGTGAGCCGCGGCCGCCACTAAAATGATGCCGCTTCATAACTCCCTGAAATCCTTTTCCGATAGAAATTCCAGAAACATCAACAATATCTCCAGCTTCAAAGTTATCAATTCCGAGTTCTTCTCCTAAATTTATATTGTCAATATCATTATTTAATCGAATTTCATACAATACATCTTTGAATGCAGTCCCGACTTTTTGAAATAATGCTTTTTGACTCTTTACTGTATGTTTCTCTCGTCTCTCGCCATATCCAAGCTGAAGCGCACTATAACCATCTTTATCTTTAGTTTTAATTTGAGTAATAACGGATGGCTGCACTTCTATTACTGTCACAGGCACAGCAGTACCATTTTCGAGAAAAATCCGTGTCATACCAATCTTTTTTCCAAATAATCCAATTTTCATAATTAAAAGAAAACCCCTCTTTTAACTCTAGTAAAAAGCTACAGAACGAATTAAAGCTTAATTTCAACATCAACCCCCGCAGGAAGATCTAATTTCATAAGAGAATCAACAGTGCGGGCTGTTGGCTCAATAATATCCAACAGTCTCTTATGCGTCCTAATTTCAAACTGTTCGCGTGCCTTTTTATCAATTGTCGGACCACGAAGCACAGTAAATTTTTCGATAATTGTTGGCAATGGCACAGGACCTTTTACTCGAGCGCCCGTTCTTTTCACCGTATTCACTATTTCCTCTGTTGATTGGTCTAGGATACGATGGTCATATGCTTTTAGCTTAATTCGTATTTTTTCTTTGGTCGTTTGTGTTGCCATATTGTTGTATTCCACTCCTGCTATTCTATTATTTCAGTTACGACACCAGCTCCGACTGTACGTCCGCCTTCGCGTATCGCAA
>CAZLCT010000071.1:0-13245 GCA_964558015.1 uncultured bacterium
TTTTAGGAGTTTTTTCTCCTAATTTCCACCTTTTACTTAACGGGGAGCAGTATATATTTGTTTTTTGTAATTTGATATTTGTTATTTTTCTAAAATTTAAACTAAATTGTAAATAATAAAAACATGAATATACATAAAGCTCAATTTAAGGAAGATGATATCAGGCCTCAGGTTTATAAAGAGAAAATGGAAGAGGCTAAACAGGCTGATATTCTAAACTTGGCTGGTCAAAAGAAGGACTTTGTCCGAGTGGACTGCCCTGCATGCGGTTCCTCTGACAGCGCTCCTGCATTCGAGAAGTATTCTTTTCAGTTCTCATGCTGTAGGGAATGCGGGACTGTATTTATGAATCCACGAGCCACACCTGAAATACTGGATAAGTTTTACTCCCAGTCCCTCTTATATGATATATGGAATAAGTATGTTTTTCCTGCCTCTGAGGATGTACGGCGGAATAAAATATTTAGGGGGCGGGTTGAGAAAATATTAGATATTTGTAGGAAATTTGATATCAAGACCGGTTGTTTGGTTGAGGTGGGTGCCGGATTCGGAATTTTTTGTGAGGAGATTATATCAACCAAGCAATTTGATAAAGTTATTGCCATAGAGCCAGGTGAGAAATTAGCTGAATCATGCCGCTCAAGAGGTATCGAAACAATCGAGAAATCAATAGATGCGATTGATTCACTCCCGCTCCGGCCTGACGTTGTTGCTTCTTTTGAAGTGATAGAGCATTTATTTTCACCGTATGATTTTCTCACCAACTGTAAGCGCCTTATGGCCCCTCAATCAATTATTGCCCTTACATGTCCTAATTATAAAGGATTTGCGATTTTAGAATTAGGCATTGAGGCGGAAAGCATAGATCATGAACATATAAATTTATTTAATCCGGATTCTCTGCAAGTTTTATTAAAACGCTGCGGCTTTGATGTCCTGGAGTGTTTTACCCCGGGTGAAATAGACGCAGATATTGTGCGTAATAAGATTCTTCAAGGCAAACATAAAGTTTCAGACGATTCTTTTTTAAAAACCGTGTTAATCGACAGGTGGGATGAATTAGGTTCTAAGTTTCAGACCTATCTTCGTGACAATAACCTGTCGTCCCATATGTGGCTTGTGGCTAAAAATAAATAAATCAATCAATCGTAATAATAAATTATGAAAAAGATATGCATTTTAGATTATGGTTCCGGGAATGTTAGGTCTGTTTTTAACATGCTTTCAAATATTACAGGTGAAGTTATTGTATCTAACAAATCCGATGACATTAGTTCTGCAACGCATCTTGTTTTGCCCGGTGTCGGATCGTTTGGTGCTTCGATGGAAAAAATAAAAAAAATGCTGCCACTCGATGTGCTTGAGGAAGAAGTACTTAAAAATAATAAACCTTTTTTGGGGATTTGCGTCGGCTTGCAGGTATTAGCTGAGGAGGGTGTTGAGTTCGGGGATTACCAGGGGTTAGGCTGGATACGCGGGACGGTAGAGAGAATGCAGGCCGGTTCTTTGCCCCTGCCGCATATTGGATGGAATAGTATAGATATTGTTAAACAAACGCCCTTATTGAAAAAGTTTGGGAACAATCAGGATTTTTATTTTGTGCATAGCTATGTTTTTAAGGCAGAAGACTCTGAGAACGTTGTTGCCAAGACAGAGTACGGTGAACATTTCAGCTCTATAATTAACAAAGATAATATTTATGGTGTTCAGTTTCATCCTGAAAAGAGTCAAAAAGCCGGAAGAATTTTATTTGAAAATTTTTTAGAGATTAAATGAAAAAAAAGCGACTTATACCCATATTATTGCTTAAAAACGGATGGCTCGTTCAAAGCAGAGGGTTCAAACGATTCCAGAATTTAGGAAATCCTATTACTTCTGTAAAGAGACTTAGTGAATGGGCGTCAGACGAACTTATTTATTTAAACATATCGAGAGAAGAACATTATGACATAAGAAGAGAAGACCAGGGATATCCGAACAGAAAGACGTTCCTTGAAATAATAGAAGATGTGGCAAAAGTTACATTCATGCCTATTACCGTAGGCGGAAGGATAAGAACGTTGAAGGACATTGAGACAAGGCTTCTTTTAGGGGCTGATAAAGTTTCGATAAATTCAAAATGTTTTGAGGATAAAAAGTTTATTTTAGAAGCTGCTAAAGAATTTGGTTCTCAGTGTATTGTGGTATCAATGGATGTAAAGCTCATTGAAGGTTCGTATGTTGTGATGTCCGATTGCGGTTCTAATGCCACTGGGTATCATCCAAAAGAATGGGCACAAATAATAGAGTCTCAGGGAGCCGGCGAGATACTTTTGAATTCAATTGACAGAGACGGCATGAAGGGCGGCTATGACATTGAATTAATTTCACTTGTTGCAGATAGCGTGGAAATACCTGTTATTGCATGTGGTGGAGTAGGGGAATGGGAACACTTCGCCGAGGCATTGAGCAAAACAAAAGCAGACGCTGTTGCCGCTGCTAATATTTTTCATTACATTGACCAAAGTGTTTATCTTGCAAAAAAATATTTACATGATGGGGGATTTCCGGTAAGGCCACCGGATTTGCTACTTATTTAAAGGAGGAGATTATGAGGTATTGTCAACGTTGTATGTATCCAGAACTTGCAGTCAATCTTTATATCGATGAAGAGGGTGTGTGTTCAAGTTGCCGCACGTTTGAAAAGTTTAAACAAATTAGCCAGGAAGAATGGGCGCGGAGAAAAAAGAAATTTGAGGAAATTGTTTTCAGTAGGCTGAAAAATAATACATCTGATTATGACTGTGTCATTGCTGTGAGCGGAGGTAAAGATAGCTACTATCAATCTCATGTGATTGCAACTGAATATGGGCTCAAGCCGTTATTAGTAACGTATCATGGGAATAATTACCTGCCTGAAGGAGATTATAATCGCGATAGGATGCGGCATGTATTTGATGCGGATCATTTAGTATACGGGCCGAGCGTTGAGGTTCTTAAGAAATTAAATAGATTATGTTTTCGAAAAATGGGTGATATGAATTGGCATGCTCATTGTGGAATATGGACAGTCCCAGTTATAGTTGCTGTAAAATTTAATATTCCTTTTGTTATATGGGGAGAAATTGCATGGGATATTTCAGGTATGTTCGAGCCGGAAGATTTCGTTGAATTCAGTGCACGCGTTCGTCACGAACATGGACTCAGGGGGTATGAATGGTTTGATATGCTTAATGATCCCGTTGAGAAGTTAAGCGAAAAAGATATGATGTGGGCTAAATATCCTACGGATGAAGAAATTTTAAAGGTAGGAACAAGAGGTTTGTATATCGGTAATTATTTTAAATGGGACCCTAATTGGCACGCAAAATTAGTTCAAGAAAAATATGGTTGGAAGCCTTCGGAGAAACCATTTGAGAGAACATATCGAAAAATATCCAATATAGATGATCGGTATGAAAATGGTATTCATGACCTTTTAAAATTTATAAAGTTTGGATATGGCAGGGTATGTGATCATGCTTCGAAAGATATTCGGACTGGGTATATGACGCGCCAAGAGGGCATTAACATGGTCAAAAAATATGACCATGTTGTTTCCAGCGATCTTTATTATTGGCTCGATTATGTCGGTATGAAAGAAGAAGAATTTTGGCAAATCGCGGATACGTTTCGAGATCCACGTGTATGGTCTATTGAGAATGGCCAGTGGGTCAAAGACAATATTTGGGGAACACGTTCAGCGTATGGGCCCGTTCATCTCTCATCTGAAC
Organism: uncultured bacterium; assembly: GCA_964558015.1. Lineage (GTDB taxonomy): Bacteria > Omnitrophota > Omnitrophia > JAHJGZ01 > JAHJGZ01 > CAZLCT01. The sequence continues at coordinate 3,753 of CAZLCT010000071.1, forward strand.
AAATTGATGATTTTAATAGGCGGTGGAAGGCATTGCATGAGAATAATCCTTCTATATCAAATACGTAATAAAAGGTATAGAAAGTACTATCAATACAAAAGTCATTGTATAGGGTAATTATTTATTTGAATTTATGCTTTATTTAAAACTTCAAACACAAATGAGGGCCGGGACACATTATGTATTAGATGCTTTGGCTCGTGTTTATCACGGTAGGGTGGCAAAGCTAAAGGATGATGTGTTTGCTTTTGTGGGGTATGATGAAATTAACAAAGGACTCTATCAAAGTGAAAGCAATATCAAATATTCCGACAAAGAGGCTGCGATATTTCATTGTCACTATTATCATACAATTCCCCATGATGAGAGGCTGATTGATACAAAAAATATTTACCTTATAGGTTATCCGTTCGATAGTTTTTTTTCCGACGGACTGGTTTTCTCATCTAAGGAATATTCTGTTGCACCAAGTTTAAAAAATGAAAGATATGAAAAATATAAATTTTTATATAAATCTGATGAATGGAATTTTCTTGAGCCTTTTATGCATAAAAATGCCTCATGGTTAGAGTGGCTGATTAAACACGATGATCTTCTCGTAATAAGGTATGAGGATTTCTTTATAGATTTTCGAGCTACTATAAAACGAATAGAGGAATATTGCGGGGCTTTTAAAGAAGAGTTTCCCTCACCCATTAAGAACAAAAACCGGATTTATTGGACGGACAGTTATGTAAATAAAATGGATGAAGATGCTTTTTTGAAGCTGAAACAATTATTTTTGCCAGCTTTAAACCATTTTTATCCTGAGAAGAAACCTTTTAATTATAAATGATGATGGAGTCTGCGTGGCGTGTTTATGGCAGTGAGAGAGGAATATTAATATGGCATTAGTCGATGTATTACTATTAGTAGATAATAAGATGCGCGACGGGCTTAATGTAGGACTTGTAGCTGAACGCCTGAAGGCATCAGGTGTCAGTACCTGGGTGTGCAATAAGAGGAACGTAATTCAGTTTCATAAGTTGTTAAAACCTAAAGTAATCGTATTATCATATACAAAAGGGAAATGGATAAGTGACCATATACCTGAGATATCCAAAATTTCAAAAATCGTAGTTCTGCCTCAGGAAGGAGCTATACCTGAGCGGGATAAGGGAGGTATTGAGGGGTATAGAGGAGAACTAAGTCAATATGTGCATAAATATTTATTGTGGGGTCAAAAAACAAAAGAACTGATTGAAAAGAGCAGTGATGTTGATATCCCGCCAGAGAAAATGGTTGTCACTTCCACTACTAAACTAGATCCGTATTGGATGAAAATTTCTCAGGAAAAGATTCCGATTGAGGCATCGGGAGTGAGAAATACTCAAAGAATTGGTTTTGCACTAACAGGAACATACTTTCTTAATAATTACCAAAAGCCTGGCATGCTCGATGTAATTATGACTCGAAGAGGGCGTAATAAGTGCGGTTATCGTAATTCGCGTTATTATGAATTTTCGAGAGGAAGAGATATTGAAGATCATCTTTGGGTTGTTTCCGCTATTATGCGTGCTGCTTTTGATATTATGGATTTATTAATCGAACGTGGATGGCATGTATCTATAAGGCCGGGCATGTTTGAAGATTTTCATATGTATCGTAAACTTTTTCCGGATAAAAAGAAGGTATCCATTAGTACAGGTGAGTATTTACATGAATGGCTTTCCGGCCTGGATATTCTTATGTGCGGCCATACGTCTGTGGGAATTGACTCCATTTTAGCATCAGTGCCGGTTATTTATTGGTATGACCTTTTGGATACTGACAGACTTTTTGAGCACTGTGAACTGCCTAATCTGACAAAATCATTTTTCTCAGAGCTTTATTGGCGGCCAAAAACTCATGATGAAATCATTGAAAAAATCGAAGAGGGGCTTAAGGGGGATTTATTACCTACTCCGGAGCCTGAACGTTACCTTACGTATCTTAAAGACTATTATGATGTGCCTCGTTCAGAAGTTCCAAGCGTTTCTATTGCCCGTGAAATAACGGAGTTACTTTAAGAGGAAAATATGCTGAAAAGATTGATAGAGATACCATATCTTGTTTTTAAAATTATTATTATTACCCTCATATCATATATATCCGACTTGATGCAGGGGGTTTATTTACAGATGAGAAAGTATCATTATGGTTTTTTTGAGGGCAAATTGAAAAGGAGCGCGCGTAAGATTATTAAAGAAACCCATATTCTAGACAAACAGGAATAAAGAATTATAAGGAGGATAATGGCCGATAGCCGGATAAGGAAGGTATTTCAGAATATTTTTGCCATGGTAAGCTTGTTTACAATAATGCGTTTATCCGGATTTATTCTTTTGCCTTTTTGGGCAGCAGTTATCGTGCCTGAGGAGCTTGCTGTTATAGCGCTTTTGGCTACCATTCCTAAATTATTCACTACTGTTTGCGGCTTAGGTTACAGCATTATATTAAATAAAATAATATTCAGATTTTCTCTGGGGAAATGTCATAAATGGATTATTTCATTTATGGTTGCGCGGCTTTTTGTGGGAATAATATTCAGTATAGTTCTTATAGTAAGTTTTAATCCCATTAATACATATATCTTTCATAATAAAGTTTCTTTTATAGCATGGCTTCTTATTATTTTTGCGGGCTCGATGAATATTGTAATTAACGGTTTTATGTCGGTAGCGCGGCTTAAGCTGTTTGCGAAGCAGTTTTTTATTTTAAATTTCATGTATACAATTTTGAATAACTGGATATTCGTTTTCATCGCATGTTTTATTTTGGGTAACTATTTAGCCAGTGTATATGCGACATTTATTACGTTTTCCATATTAACTTGTTATTCATTTTTTAAATTTTATTTACCGTTATGCAAGGTTAAAAATGTCAGGTTTAAATTAATACGCAGATTTTTTCTGCCGGCTCTGCCTCAGTATTGCGCGGGAATATTAAATTGGGTAAAGACGAGTATCGATAGTTTTGTTTTTAGCTGGCTGGGGCTTTTTCCTGTGCTCGGCATACTCAGCATGGGCAAGCGCCTTGCCGGGCCGTATGATGAGTTTCAACGTTCTTTCAGGCAGCCGTTCGAATATATTTTTGCTCATGATTATGAAAGAAAAAATGATTCTAGCAAAATGTTCGAAGTTTCGAATCTTTTTTTTATCGTGATGGTATTTCTGGTTTTGGTATATGATGAAGCAATGCGGTGGTATGTTTCATGGTTTGTGAAAGATTACGTTTCCGTTGTTTCAATATTGATATTTTTATTGATGTGGTATTTATTCCGTGATCTGCAGGTATTTTTATCACGGATTACATTAAAGAATAATAATTTTATTTTTACGCCCCTTACGACTTCATTGGTTTCGATATTAACCAGCGTTGCATATGTTATTTTTATTCCGCGATACGGATTAAACGGAGCGCTTTATTCGTTAGTATTAGTCGAGGCATTTGTGGGCATTATGGGAAGTATTTTTGTTTTAATTAGATACAGAATAGATTTTTATACATTATTTAAAATTGTCTTAACACTCTTAATCTTTTTTGCCATGATTTCCTCAGGGGGCGATATATTTTTAAGAAGCATGACTAAAATAGGGGTTATTACGGTTTTTATTTTATATATAGTCGCATATAGGAACAAAGTTATGCCTCAAACTGTCAGTATAATAGAAAATTATTTTCATAAACAAGGTAACGTCGGAAAATAAAAATGGATAAATATATAGATTTTTTACAGATAGGATTTCAGAAATGCGGCACAATGTTTTTCGAGAAGAATCTTTATTCGTCTAATCCTCAAATATACTGCGTTCAGGCTGCCCGTGTCTTAGATTTGGAAAGGTTGCTGCTTCAGGAGTTTATTTATCCTGATAGCCTTGAATATGAAAAGGAAGCTTTTGAGCAGCATTTTCAAAGCTTAGCGCCGTCTCTTTTTAAGGAAAGAGATGCTAAGGTGAGGGGAATAATGTTCGAAGCATTTACGTTTTTATATGAGAAGCATTTTGACCGTAAGATGATACTGGATAGAATCAGGGAGTCTTTTCCCGATGTTAAAATCATCATGCTGATACGAAATCAAGAGACTTGGTATGCAAGCATTTATTCACAGTATGTAAGGAGCGGGGGCATACTTAACCTGCATGATTTTATGGAATGCGCATTAGGCAATCCCACTCTTATAAGCCATTATGTTGACTGGTACCCAATGGTTGAATATCTTTTCAAAATATTCGGTAAGGACAGGGTATTAGTATGTTTGTTTGAGGAATTAGGGGATTCACCTGATGCCCTTGCAAGTAAAGTGTTTCAATTTGTGGGTGTTCCGAATGTCGAGATTGATAAGACTAAGAAGAATGAATCTTTAAGCAAACACATGTTATTTGTGAGAAGAATAATGAATAGATGCATACCTTTTGATTACGGAAAGTCATCGTATGGTTTTTTCCGCAATCTATGGAATGCACGCCCGAGTTTTACTGAGGGGTTTTGGCATTCTTTTATTTATAAATATTACAAGACCAATACCGACAATTTATTGTGTCTTTGCGATAAGGTTTTTAATAATAAAACAAGGGTCGTTTTGTCACCTTATCACATAGAGAAAATTCATAAACGTTATGCTCAGAATAATAAAAAGTTATCCGAACTCTTGGGGTTGAATTTATCCTCACAAGGTTATCCGGTATAAGACTTATTATGCAAACACTCGATTTATCATTAAAAGTGAAAAATCCTAACATTGAGTTAGCTGACCTCTCGCAACATTCAGTGGATGAGGAGAATGAAGTTTGTATCGAAATATTCCATATGCTTATGCAGGCATTTAAGGAGTGTGAGCGGTATAGTTCAAAATATTTAAACCTTATAGCAATATTTTTTCCTGATTTGATGCGCATCAGTACAAGTTGTGTATTGAAATATAAAGAAATCGAAAAGGCACAAATACGGCGGGAAGAAAAAAAGACATATTCTGCCTTATCGGAGTTTCCTTTTTGCGGGTACAGGGAGTTGTTGGAAGGTACGCTTAATATAACTTCCAAGCATGGTTTTTCGGATATGAAATTAACGGGCAAGATAAAATTTCTTAATAATATTGGTAAGATATTCAAGAGAGTTTGTTATTATGGATATTGGCCTATTGGAAAGAAGCGGGAAGTTGATAGTTTTAAGTATATATTAAAACATTTATCAACAAGCAAAATATTTCCTGTGTTTCCTCAGCAGGCTAGGATACATATCCCCCGATATGAAAATCAACACGCCATAGTTAGCCATTTTTTTGAGAATGTCATTGAGAGATATAAAATTCCAGTTCACTCCGATGAGTTTGTAAACCTCTTTGATTTGGTGTATTCCCACTTTATCGCGGATAAGGAGGAACCTGCTAAGTATCAGGTATTAGTTACAGGGACATTACAGAGAAGAATAACACGCATACTTGCTGCTCATGCCCGCTCACAGGATATTCCTGTTATTACAGTATCACATGGTGAAGGAGATCAATTAATAGTTGATGAACCCAGAATAGGGTTTGGGGAGTTTACTTGTCCTTCTTTTTTTATCGGGTATGGTACTGAAGGACAGAAGAGGCTTTCCAGTACAGAGTATACGTCCGGCCTTTATGAGAAATGCGAATATGTGCCATCAAATTCTGATGTATGCAAAAAAATATACAATCCATCCAGAGAAATTCTTAAACTTTCGGATTTGACTAAGCCCACATATATGTATGTACCCACTACGTTCGAGGGAGGCAAAAGATACGGGCCGTTTCATAATCTGCCTGATGTAGTTTATTACGAATGGCAGAGGAGAATTCATGAACTATTCCCTGAAGCGATTTATAAATCGCACCCGAAACTTTTAAAGATTGATATGGGATTTAAAGAGGTTGAAGAGGGATATTTTGAGGAGTGTCATGAGGCAGCAGATGTTTACATTTTCGACGTAATCGCGACCGCGTTCAATATTGCTGCGGCTACGAATAAACCTATTATTTATTTTGATATCGGAGTAAGGAATATTTTTCCGGACGTTGCTCAGCTTTTAAAAGAAAGATGTATTTGGGTTGACGCAAGGGAGAATAAAGCGTGCGATTATTTACGTTCTGAGATTGATAAGCAGCGTGATAAAACCTTAAGAAACAATTATACGGAAAAGTACTGCATAGTTGATTCTGATCAAACTAGACAAGACGTTGTGATCGAAACTATAAAAAGAGCTTGTTCTTAGATTATGAACCTTAAGAGTACGGTTAAAAAACTATTTACTATGCCTTTATCAGTTTTGGATAAGTATACATCACCGCTTCCCTGGTTGGGTAAAGGGGAGGCTGAGAAAGAGCCGCTTTTGGTTATTGGAGGTATTGCCCGTTCCGGCAATCATTTACTGAGGGGTTTGCTTGACGGGCATCCAAAGCTTGCTGTACCTCCTGATGAAGATTATTTTATACGCACATTGACCCGCCATAGGATGAATCAATTTAAGGGCTGGGTTACTGCTAAAGAAGAGGCGCCGCTCTTTTACAGAAAGATGCAAAAGAATGATTTTTTCACAAGGCTCAACAGTGGAGGTGGTGTGAATTCGGATAACGATGAGCCTTTGTTAGACTTGGAAAAATATTCCGGTTATGTAAGAGAGAATCATCAAAGGTTTTCGTTTGAAAATCCTTTCAGGGCTCATTTTGGTGCGCTAAGAAAATCTCTTTTAATTAATAGTAACGAACCTGAACTTTTAAAAGTCTATTTTTGTGTTTTAAACCCTTTATTTAATGATATAAACAATATCGGCAGTTCATTGGCACGTTATTATGATGTTAAAGCAGTTTTTCTTTTTAGAAATCCTCTTGCTGTTTATTGTTCTGCAAAATCACGACTGTACTTTGATGGCGGCAATATAAAGGTATTTTGCCGTGCTATGAATAAATATTACAGAGATGTGGTTTCATTCGAGAGGAAGAACAGGGGTGAAGTATTTTATCTTTCGTTTGAGTCGCTTATTAATGAGACAGTCCCGCTTATGCAAAGGCTCGCTTCGTTTATTAATATTCCATACCATGATATTTTGAGCCGCGTTACTCAGAACGGCAAGGACATAAAGAGCAACTCTTCTTTTGAAGGGAAAGAGGGGATTGATCATCAGGCATTATACCGTTACAGGGAAAAATTAACTCAGGAAGAAATAACATATATAAAAGATAATTGCCCTCAGCCGAGTGAGATTAATTATTCATAATTATTAAGAAAGCCAATATGAGTATTCTTTATATCCATAATTTGAGAAAGTCAGTAAAACTTGAAACAGATGAGGAGGTCTATACATATTATTTAAATACCGGTGATGTGAGTGGGCCCAGGAATGTTAATTTAAATGATAATAAAAGATTAAATGAAATAGCATTGGAGATACGCGGCAAGTACAGTGATTTTATTTATTCGCTTAATAATATTTTTATCAAGAATAACCTCATCCTCGATAAAAAACTTTCATTGTATTTTATAAGCGATTTATCAGTTAAGAGGACAGAGCTGTTTGATACATATGTGAGTATTTGCCACATTCTGCTCTTAAAGGAAAAGCTTAAAGGTGTAAGTTTTGAGAAAATTGTTACCTTAGGATGTAGTGAGAAATTTATTGAATCTCTTAAGTCTGTATTTTGTTATAAGGGAATAGAATGCAGGCAAACTATTTCATCGGTTAGGTATAATTTTTTAAGGAATTATATTTTCTCGGCTTACTTTTTTCTGGATGCCTTTATGAAGCGAATTTTTTTAGGGCTTATTAGATATCATAATATTATGAGGGGTGAGGTAAAGAGGCTTTTTTTTACTATTTTCCCGCTGCATCTTAATGAAGAGGGGGGCGAGCAAAAATACGGCTCTTTAGTTAAAGATACTGACGCATATCTGGTCTCGATAATTACGGATGGAATGCATCAATGGCGCACACTGATGCAGTATCAAAAAGATATCCGCATATTAAAGAAGTTGCAAACAGTGAGAAAAATTATTCTTCTTGATAAGGAAGTTACGCCTAGGGAAATTGTTATGGGCTACTTTAATATGATTTCACTCGGGCGGAAGAAAAAGATTCTGAGAAAGAGTAAATATGTTTTTTGTAATATCAACATAACCAAATTTATTCAATACGAAATCGATATATCATTTAAAAGGATACCAAGGTTACTCATGTATAAAAATGCTCTGAGGAGGATTTTTAATAATTCTGATATTGAGAGGTTTTACTATTATCTGCATGAATATAGTTTTGGACGTTTCTTAAGCTTTTCTCTAGGCAGTTATTTCCCAGAAATTAAAAGGATAGGGTTTCAGCACGGACCTGCATCGTGGAGAAAACTGTTATATGCACTTGCTCAAGGAGAAACTTCGGATGACAGGGATTATCTGAATCATGTACCAATGCCTAACATGGTATTATGTGAAGACGATTTGTCTAAAGAAATTTATACCTCATCAGGATATCATAATGTTGAGACCATGAAAGAAGTACCCAGGCTATGTTATCTTAAGGATATAAAAAGGGAAAAGGTAAGGGAAAATACGGTATTAATTGCATGCGGTCTTCATGACGGGCCGCTTATATTTGCGGCGCTTAAGAATGAAATAATTTCTAATAAGCGGAAGAAATACATAATTAAGTTTCATCCGAAGACTAATCTTCGGACTACTATTAATGAAATTCAAACTTTAAATCTTGAGAATTTAGAGATTGGATATAATCATATTTCACATTACCTTAATTTTGTTAGTGAAGTCATAAGTTCTTACAGCTCAGTAGGTTATGAAGCGTATTTATTAGGTATTAAATCCAGGGTCTTAAAATTAAATAATAAAATTAATGAATCGCCTATTCTTGACCTGATGTCTTAAAAGAAGAAATGAAAAAAAATATAATTCATACTATAAATTTAGATCAGATCGGCGGTGTACAGCAGATGTTTGTTCCTTATTATAAGTTGGCACGTAAGAAGAGTAAGTTTATTCATAAGGCTTTTGGACTTTTTGAAATAGAAAAACAATATACTGATGTTGATGTGTATAGGGAGGTGAATAAATCATTTTTTCATAAATGTGAGTATTTGTATTACCTAATATCAAAAAATTCAATAATTCATTTCCATAATATGCTTGGTGGCAGGCGTATTAATCGTTATTTAAAATTTTTACCTGCATCACGCCTGATTTTTCATGAACACGGAGTGGTGTGGAATATAGCGCCACAAAATATACATTATTGTCTTGAAAATGCTCGGCATGCCCAATTGGTGATTGCGAATTCAAACGCGACAAAGATTATGTTGAATAAAAAGATTGGAATACCAAATGATAAAATTAAAGTCATACATAACGGTTTTATGAGTAAGGATGTGTCGATCCGGAAAGATTATAGAAGTGGGACTGTAATAGGATTTATTGGAAGACTTGAAGCATTTAAAGGCATTCATACTATCATT
>CAZLCT010000072.1:0-13103 GCA_964558015.1 uncultured bacterium
TACCTCAAAAAACAGTATTATTCTAACTCCTGCTCAATCGGCTAAATAATTACAATTTTTCTGCATGGCTTGACCTCATTAAAGGGATATGTAATTATATTTATATGACCGTAAGCATCTATATTAAAATAACTTACTACAAATAAAAGAATTCTCCTTTTTAGTTAAGTCTTAAACTTTTAACTATTTTGGTCGATACATAACTAAATAGACTATAATATATATAGGGCAAATAACAAAATTTATATATATGGAACCTAAAAATGTCCAATTAGGAGAAGTGCTTCTTCAGTCGAACTTAATTAATAATGACCAATTGAAAGAAGCATTATTGGTTCAGGAGAAAACCGGGGAGAAATTAGGTAAAATTCTAATTAAACTCGGTTATGCTTCTCCTGAGAAAATTGCGCGGGTTTTGGCCGAGCAGCAAGGGTTGGAGTTTGTTGAAATATCCCAAGCAAGTATTTCTCCTGATGTCATAAAGCTTGTTCCGCTTGATTTATGTAAAAAATATAACCTTATTCCGCTTGGTTATGATAATAATGTTTTTAAGGTGGCATTGTCTGACCCCCTAAATCTTATTGCGCTTGATGATTTGAGGGTATTTTTAGAAAAGGATATTAAAGGGGTAATAGCTGAAGAAGGTGAAATCAAAAAGGCAATTAAAAGGTATTATCAAGGAGATAAACAGTCTTGGGCCTCATTTACCAAAGAAGAGGCTCAAACTGGTGTTGAGGTTGATTCGGAATTGGTAAATGCCTTAAAAGCCGAAGGGGAAGAAGTAGGGGATGAAGAAGCCCCGGTTATACAATTGGTAAGCCGTATAATACTTGAGGCTTCAAAGAGGAGAGCCAGTGATATTCATGTTGAGCCTCTTAAAGATAGGGTAAGAATACGCTACCGAATAGACGGAGTGCTCCGTGAAGTACCTGGACCATCTAAGACATTACAGGGTTCGGTTATTTCACGCTTGAAAATTATGGCCAAATTAGATATCGCTGAGAAACGTCTCCCGCAGGACGGGCGCATTAAGTTACAGATTAAAGGACGTGATGTGGATGTGCGTGTTTCTACATTGCCGGCATTATACGGTGAAAGTGTAGTGCTGCGTCTTCTTGATAGGCAGCAGCTTCTTCTTGACCTTTCCGAATTAGGTTTTTCTGAGCAAGATGAAAAAGAATTTCAGCATTTAATAAATATTCCGAATGGAATTATTTTGGTTACAGGACCTACAGGTTCAGGTAAAACCACGACTTTATATACCTCATTGCATTCTATCAATAAACCAAATCGTAAAATTATAACGGTGGAAGATCCTGTTGAATATCAACTACGCGGTATCAACCAAGTACACGTGAGACCGTCCATAGGACTCACCTTTGCTTCAGGCTTGAGAGCAATTCTGCGTCAGGCACCAAATGTTATCATGATCGGTGAAATACGTGATTTAGAGACTGCAAATATTGCTATAGAAGCTTCTTTGACCGGCCATCTTGTTTTTTCAACACTGCATACAAATGATGCGGCGGGTGCAATTACGAGGATGGTTGATATGGGGGTTAAATCGTATTTAGTTGCATCTGCGGTGCGTGCGATTTTAGCTCAACGTCTCGTTAAAAAGATTTGTTCTCATTGTAAAGAACAGGTCAAACCAAAGAATGAAGTAATTGAATTTTTGAAAATTAAACCTGAAGGAATCAAAGACATCTCTTTCTATCAGGGCCGCGGATGTGACCGGTGTTCTCATACTGGATACCTTGGACGGGTTGCGATTTTTGAGCTACTGGTGCTGAATGATGAAATTTGCGAACTTATTTATAAAAAAGTATCGAGTAATATTATCAGGGAGAGGGCTCGGCAGTGCGGTATGAGTACTCTTCGTGAAGATGGTTTAAGAAAAGCTTTTCAAGGAATCACGACATTGGAAGAAGTTATCCGGGTCACACAAAGCGACATTGAGTAAAGAGAAAATTTGGTAAATGCTTTAGATTTGAATTGTTTGTAGAATTTGTCCCGCACTAGGTGGGATAAATATATAATTTTGTAAAAAAAATAATTAAAAGGCGAAAAAATCCTAGCGATTTTAAATAGTATATAGCTGGGTGCGGGATTAAATTTGCGCATATCACTTAGCATCACGTTATTCGCTAAGTGATGCGCTCATTAAAGGAGAAAAACAATATGGAAATGAGTGAAATATTAAAGGCATGTATTGAACACGGTGCTTCTGATATTCATATTACAGTTGGAAGACCGGTTACGTTACGAGTGCACGGAGAATTAGTATCGTTAAGCGAAGAGAATTTAAAACCTGAGAATACAGAAGCTTTAATGAAAGCGATTACGTCTGATTTCCATCGTCAAAAGGTAGAAACTGTTGGGGGTGTGGATTTTGGATTTGCATATGGTGATAAGGCCCGTTTTCGTGTATCCGCTTTCAGGCAAAAAGGTGTCTATGGCGTTGTATTGCGTCAAATACCGAATAAATTAATGACTTTTGAAGAAATCGGACTTTCGCCCCGGATTACCGAGCTTCTTTATAAACCTCGTGGACTTGTACTTGTGACAGGACCTACCGGTTCAGGTAAGTCAACCACATTGGCTACAATGATTAATTATATCAATGAAAACAGGTCCGCTCACATTATAACTATTGAAGATCCTATTGAATATTATCACGACCACAAACGTTCGATTATAACACAACGTGAAGTAGGTGTTGATGTGCCGTCTTTTCATGAAGCACTTATTCGAGCCCTGCGTCAGGATCCCGATGTTGTTCTCGTTGGTGAAATGCGTGACCTTGCAACAATGGAAGCAGCCATAACTGCTGCGGAAACTGGACACCTTGTGTTTTCGACATTGCATACAACAGGAGCGGCCCGGACTGTTGACCGTATTATCGATGCTTTTCCTTCTCATCAGCAGGAACAGATTAGAACTCAGCTTGCTTCATCAATTGTTGCCGTGATTTCACAGCTTTTAATTCCCCGTGCTGATGGAAAAGGGCGTGTTGCTGCTTTTGAAGTTATGATTACAACCCCTGCAATTAGTAATCTTATACGTGAAAATAAAACATATCGTATTACTTCTGATATACAGACAGGTGCTAAATACGGAATGAAGACCCTGGATACCTATCTTATTGAACTGTATTCAAACGGCTTGATTTCTTATGAGGAAATGATATCAAAATCTTACGACCCGGATCAAATAGCTATTCAAGCGGCCCAGATTAAAACGCAAAGGAAAACCTTTTTTACCAAGAAGGATGACAAGGGCCAGAAAAAGGGATGGATATAATTTATGTCTTTTGAGAAAACAAAATTCATAGGAAAAATGTTAATCGAGCGCGGTCTGATTAATGAAAAACAACTTTCCCACGCGGTTGATGTGCAGCAGAAAGAGGATAAACCATTAGGGCGTGTTTTAGTCGAATTAGGCTATGTAAAAGAAGAGGATGTTTTCACTATTCTCGGGAAAAAGTTCGGAACTGGGTATGAAAAAGATTTGCTCACAAAAGCAATTTCTGATTCTGTCCTTTCAAAAATACCTCCCTCTGTGGTTCAGCTTTATAAGGTAATACCCGTGGATTTTTCTAATAACACTTTGACTGTTGCCATGGCTGATCCATACAATGTGCAGGTTTTGGATGATTTGAATTTTAGGCTTGGTTTTGACGTTAAAGGGGTGCTTGCTCCAAAAGATGATGTTGAAAAAGCCATTCAAAAATATTATGGAGAAAAGGGGAGTTCTTTAGATGATATCATTGGCGAGATTAAAGAAGAGACAAAACAGGCTTATCAAGCCAGCACTGAAGCCGTTGGTAAGGATTTAGACGAAACATCCCTAAAAGAATTAGCAAGCCAGGCTCCTGTCATTAAATTGCTTAATTTAATTTTACTGCAGGCAATAAAAGATAAAGCTTCGGATGTTCATTTAGAACCTTTTGAAGATGATTTTAAAGTACGTTATCGTGTTGACGGTGCTTTGTATGAAATGAACGCCCCCTCTAAGGCTTTGGCCCTTGCACTAACATCACGTGTTAAAGTTATGGCAAATCTGGATATCGCTGAACGCCGCCTGCCGCAGGATGGTCGTATTTTAATGGACATAGGCGATCATCAGGTTGATCTGAGAGTTTCAACACTTCCAACAGTTTATGGTGAAAGTGTAGTAATGAGAGTATTGGATAAATCGGTTGTTTCGCTTTCTTTGGAACAAATAGGAATGAATGAGGCAATGCTCAAGGAATTCCGACGTCTTATATTGAAGCCTAATGGTATACTTTTAGTTACTGGGCCGACAGGTTCGGGAAAGACAACTACGTTATATTCCGCTCTGCGTGAGATAAATAAAGTTGAATATAAAATTATTACTACTGAAGACCCGGTGGAATATGATATAGAGGGCATTATTCAAATCCCTATTGTTCCCAAAATAAATCTCAATTTTGCCCGATGTCTGAGGGCAATTCTTCGTCAGGACCCTGATATTATTATGGTTGGTGAAATTCGTGATGAAGAAACAGCTCAGATAGCTATTCAGGCGTCATTAACAGGGCATCTTGTTTTCTCAACGCTTCATACCAATGATGCTCCCGGGGCAGTAACCCGTTTAATCGATATGGGAATGGAGCCGTTCCTTATAACTTCTTCCCTTGAGGCGGTAGTCGCACAGCGACTTGTAAGAACAATTTGTAAGAAGTGTAGGGAACCGTATAAGCCGTCAGATTATGTGTTGCAGGAGATCGGCCTTACGCGTAATGATGTTGGAGATAGAAACTTTTTTATCGGACGTGGATGTAAAGCGTGCAATAATACGGGCTATAAAGGACGTACTGGGATATATGAATTTTTTATTATGAATGATACAGTTAAAGAATTAGTTTTGGAGAAGGCTCCGACTGTTGTGTTACGACAAAAAGCACAAGAGTTCGGAATGAGAACCTTGCGTGAGGATGGCTTGATAAAAGTATTTGAAGGCATAACAACAATTGAAGAAGTTGCCCGGGGAACACAGCAGTATGTTTAATACTTAATACGTTATGTGAATTTTTAAATAGTAAAATTCGAAGGATATGTCGATAGCTCAGGGGGATAACAAGGCATCACAAGGCATAACAGGTGAAAAAAGGAAACCAAGCTAAAAGGAGAGAGAATACAATAAGAAAAATATAAAAAAGATACGCTAAGGCAAGCCGTTTTTCCCTTTTTATATTTATAGCTTTTTTCTCTTGTTCTCTTTGATTCACTTGTAATGCCCTGTGAAGCCCTGTAATGCCTTGAGAATGAATGTGTGCAGGAATGTTAATGCTAACCTGACAACTAAGGATGTGAACAATGCGTAATTTTTATTATAAGGCGGTGGATAAAGAAGGCAACAGTAAAGAGGGAATTATTACCGCTATCTCAGATCAGGATGCCATAGTGAAAATTAAAGGTCAAGGGTTATATCTTACTGAAATTTATCAGACTGCAAAAAAAGATTATTCAAAAGGTTTTTCATCCATCTGGGAATCCTTTATTTTGAGGTTAGTAAGACCGAGAATAAAAATGAAACAGCTTGTTCCTTTTGTGAGCGACTTAGCTGTTCTTTGTGATTCGGGTATTTCTTTAGTTAAAGCATTGACTATTCTTTATAATCAGACAATTTCACGGCGCCTTAAGCGTATCATCCGGGATTTACGTTCTGATGTTGAGTCGGGCCAGAGTCTTTCGGACGGACTTTCAAAACATCCCGAATGTTTTTCGAAATTGTTTATCAATATGGTTCATGCAGGTGAAATAGGAGGTGTTTTAGGAGGTACCCTTGATCGTCTAGCATCTCTGTATGAGAAAACCCTTCGTCTGGAAGGAAAATTAAAAACCGCCCTTATTTATCCTATTTTTGTTCTTTTGTTTGCCTTAGTCGTTGTTATTTTTATAGTTGCTTTTATTATTCCAAAATTTTTTGTCATTTTTGCTGATGTTGGCACTAAACTGCCCCTACCTACTATGATGCTCTACCACATAAGTTTATTTTTGCGCGAGAGGTGGATTTTTTTAGCTGTTGTTTTTTTAGTCGGTATTGGGGTGTTAAAAATATTAATGCACATAAAACGTGTACAATTTATTGTTGATGTAGTAAAAATAAGGCTGCCGGTATTTGGAATAATATTTAAGAAAGTTAGTATTTCACGTTTTTGCCGGACGTTTGGGACTTTACTTATAAGCGGTGTTCCTATTTTGCAGACTTTAAGCGTAGCTAAAGAGGCAACGGGGAATATGGTTTATGAACAAGCTATTGAGCAGGTTAAAGGAAGTATAAAAGAAGGGGAAAGTATAGCGGGGCCTCTTTCTCATTATGCAAATTTCCCACCCTTAGTAACTAATATGATTACAGTAGGAGAAGAAACGGGGGCGCTGAGTCAGATGTTATTAAAGATATCTGATAGATATGATGATGAAGTCGATGTATTAGTATCACAACTTTCCTCACTGCTTGAGCCTTTTCTTATTGTTGGATTAGGTATTATCGTTGCATTTATTGTAATTTCTTTATTCCTGCCGCTTGTTTCAATTGTAGAAAATTTAACAGGCCTTTAATTTTTTATAAAAGGGGACAGTCATGAGACACATATATTCGAAAAAAGGATTTACCCCGTTAGAGAGAGGAAAACAGAAAAATAATTTTGGAAATAACATAATGGGGAATAAAAAGATACTTTCATTGCGATTTTTTACATTTAGAAAGCGTTCTCTAACGGGGTTTACAGTCATTGAGTTGATGGTTGTTATATCGATTATTGCCATTTTACTTACGTTTGTTATTCCAATGGGCGGCAAAGCCAAATTAAAAGCCCGAATAGCTAAAGCTAGGGCTGAAATAGCTGCTTTAGAAACAGCTATTAGTGCTTATTATTCAGATATGGGGCATTATCCTACTGATGACACATCTGCACCAAACGAAGTTGATAATACTGATATCATAACTCATCTCAGCGGACGTACGGGAGGGACAGGGGCATATGATACAGATATTGTTAATAATGCAAATTGGAATGGTCCTTATATGGAATTTGATGCCGATAATATTTCAGAAGGAAAATTTGTTGATCCATGGGGAAATCCTTATAGTATTGAAATTGATTTGGACGGAGATATTACTACTACGCCTCCTTCTAATAATGCTCTGAGTTATGACATTAAAAGTAACGGCCCTAGTGGTGGTGATGCCATAACGAACTATTAACGAGATATGTCAAATGTTAACTCTTGTTTATTCTATGCCTTTTTATACCACGCCAGACAAAGATAGGAAAAAAGGATACACGGTAATTGAGCTTCTTGTAGTTTTGTCAATTATCGCAATGGTATTAGGAATTGTTATTCCACGGCTCAATCGTTCTGCAGAAGGAACAAAACTTAAAACAACAGTTGATTCCATAGTAGGGCTCCTTGAGACAGCAAAAAGTTTTTCACAAACACAGCATACCTTTTGTTCTCTTTTTCATAATAGCAGTGACGAGAAAATAGTACTTATGAAAAAAGATGTTGATGATGCAGATCATGACGATGATAAAGAAGAGATGATCCAGTTTGAAAGAGGCATGGATATTTCCTCTGGTATTACTGTTTACCTTACAGCGGATAATACTGTGACATTTAATCCTTGGGGCGGAGTGGCTAATCCTGATGATTCAATCACCGTTAGTGCTGATAGTATAAATAAGCAAAAAACCATTACTATAAATGCGGTAACAGGATATGTTCAGGTAAATTAGTTGTTCCTGAATATTTAAAATAAAAATTTTTTAATCGGCTTCGGATATAAATTAAAGTATGTAGAGACGCAAAACTTTCAAGTCTCTACATAGTTATATAGGCATTCTTATGAAAGAAAAATTTATTTTTAACCATTCCGTTCTGACTTTTAAAGGAAAAGAAAGAGCGGGATTTACCCCGCCCTTTCTGACTACTAAGGGCAAGGAAAGGGCAGGGTTTACCCCGTTAGAGTACGGTATTAAAAAAGGTTTTGAGTAAGGAATATAAAAGGTTATCATTCTATGGAAGCAATAATGAAACAATTTAGGAAACGCTCTCTAACGGGGTTTACCCTAATCGAAGTCATTGTTGCCCTTACCGTTTTTCTCATCGGCATTGTTTCCCTTTTTCCGTTTTTTTCCGGTGGGCTTAAAATGCTTTCGGACATTGAAAAGAAAGTAACGGTCGCGAATCTTGCACGTTCTCAGATGACAGAGATTGAAGCTCAAGGGTTTGATGAGAATGTCACGGACACGCCAAGAACATCCTTTCCGAATCCGTATGATAATTATGAATATGAAGTTAAATGGACTCCTATTGCTTATGATGTTGCATCATCAAGTGAAGTTAGTTTGTTTAAGGTTGAATTAATTATTTATTGGACCGGTCGCAGCGGAGCAAAGACTGATACATTTATTACTTATATAGGAAGAATGAACCCGTATTGAATTTAAAACGAGATTATTATATGAATTTAAAAAAATGTTTATTTTCCGGATTCATCCCGTTAGAGAATGTTTTTAATAAAAAGGTGGTAGCGACAAGATGAAAGCCACGGGAATTTTAATAACTGTATTTAGATATTTTAGTCGGAGGCGCTCTCTAACGGGTTTTACCCCGTTAGAGTACGGTATTAAAAGAAATTTTGAGTAAGGAATATAAGAGGTTATCATTCTATGGAAGCCATAATGAAACAATTTAGAAAACGCTCTCTAACGGGGTTTACCATCATCGAGATGTTAACGGTGTTGGTTATTGTCATTATTATAGGTTATTCGATTTCGATTTTAATGAAACAGGTAGTTATCAGTTATACGAAGATTAAGTCTGAGCAGGAAATATTAGATACTTCCCGAAATATTATTCGTTCATTAACGCGGGATTTAGAAAATGCGTATATTTCTAAAACGGATAATCGTTTTTCTTTCGTAGGATCAAATACAAATATTGATTTTAACGCTTTTCTTGAGACCTCATTAGATGAAACTAATACAGTGGAGATAGGATATTCACTAAACGCTAATAATCAACTGGTAAGAAGACTGGAGGAAAATAACATTCCGAATTTAGTGACGAGTGGCGGAAATGCATCGGTTTTGGCGGATAACATACAGACACTCACATTTAGGTTTTGTTACAGAAATGCTTCCGGTGATTTTCAATACACAAGTCTTAATTGGGACTCAAGAGTGGAGCATTTTTCCAATTATAATCATAAGGGTGAAAATAAGAATCCGGACGGATTGCCCGATGCCGTTGAGGTATCGTTTTCCCTTCAGGATTCAAAAGCTATATATCCCGTAAGAAGCTTTATGACAAAAATTTATTTGCCGCAGGATAAATATTAGTATGAAAACACGCAGCGAAAATAAGGGAATAGCATTGATTGCGATTATTACTGTTTTAACACTCATTAGCATACTCGGAATCTATTTTTTTACTTCAATCAAGGTTAATGCATCCCAAAATGCCCTTTTCTTAAATGACTTGCGCGCACGGCTCCTTGCTCGTGCTGGACTCAACCTTTCTATGTCTCAACTCAAGTATGGAAACGATGGTGTTCGTGATAATTTTTGTGATTCACGCAATGAGGACTGGTATTATAAAGCAGGAGGGAGTATTAAACTCAAAGATGCGGATGCTAACCAGACCTCTTTTTCATCCTTAACATCATTGCGGGAGAATATTGATTTTGGGAATAATCTTGAAGGGAGTATTAGATTAAAGGTTCTGGATAGTGCAAGTCAGATTAATGTAAATGATTCAAATCCTAACCTTGTAAGAATCCTTAGTAATTTAAGCGGAGTTAGTTCTTCATTAGCCTCAGATATTATTACATATCGGAATTCTTTGCCTAACTCACGGTTTTCATATGAAGAACAGCTTATAAAAGTCTCTGGTATGACTCGTGCCTTATACGAGCAAATAAAGGATTTTATTACTATTGAAAGCTGGTCTGATCCTAAAGCTACTATTTCCTATAATACAAGTTCACATACAACAACTTTAAGCACAGCCACAAATGCGCGTTCTCCCATAAATGTCAACACAGCACGCCGGGATGTATTAATTGCGGTCCTTGCGCCTCTGGTACCGTCCGTTGCAGCCTCTGTTGCTGATAATATTATTACTCATGTAGCCACAACGCCGTTTTATTCGTGGCAGGATTTTAATTCTTTTATTGACGGCCTTGGTTTAAGTTCTTCGGATGCTAACAAGATAAAGAATAATGCAAATCCTAACAGAATTAAACCCTCAGGATACACAACGGAGTTTTGTTTCCATAGTGGTGGGTATTATGAAATCGAGGTCCTAAGCCGCATAATATATCCGAATGGTTCGACTGCCGCGCGCCGCACAGTACGGGCGTTTGTGAAAATGTTTGATATTACCCAACACACCACAAAAAGTGATTTCAGGGATGAAGATACTAATAATGACGGCGATTATGGTGACGGCGGTATTGGTGAAGGAAATTTTGATACCAATTTTGAAAGTGGTCCTGGACGGGTTGATAATACAAATTATCTTAAAATTACTTGGTTAGATAGCTGCCCTGTGAATGAAAGCGATGATCAAACATGGCAGGGTTATAGCGGGGCTGATCCCGATAATATTTCACCTTTTACTTATCGTACTATTCCCAACGCTGTTAAATTAGGATTTTGGGATAATTTTGATGAAGATGTTGCTTCTAATCAGAGTCGTGCGTGGTGGGGAAACGAATTTAATTCTTCTTTTCAAATAAGTGATTCGAGTGTTGGATTTAATTATATTTATGGAGGCGGTGATTTTTGCGATTTTTATAATGCCGGCATTTTTGACGGAATTCAGCCAACCCAGGATCGTCTGCATACATTTGATGACGTTAATCTTGGAGATACAGCTTTTTATCTTGATGATAATGATAATGAATTATGGCATCCTGGCTCAGGTTCCCCTCTTAAATCAGTAACGATAAATGATTTTTCAAAATATTTTCTTGGGGGACATGGTATAGGCCTGGGGTGGAATCCTTCTCTTGAACTTTCTTATCGCTCATGGGATGCTGAGGGTGGATTTTATTTTAGAATATTCAATTATGACGGGCCGCGTGCAAGTATAGGTACGGAAGGAAATTTTCCTGGATATCATTATAATCCCGGCGGACCGGATGATGATGCTCCGGGTAGAGATCGTCAAGATGTTGGGCGGGTAGAATTTTTTAGTTCACAAGCTCAACTTTTCCTTCATCCTATAGGAAATGTATATAGTCCTGGCCCTGTTATTTGGGGTAATATATATCAGGTTGACGGTCCCTGTTTCTACGTAAGACGAGGAGGGAGCCAAAGCGTTCCGTCTGGATTTAGATATCAGAGGAATAAGGTATACAAGACCATATGCCGTAATTCTAGGGTTTATTTTTATGTTTATTCAAGTACGTTCGGTGAGATTCAACATCCGACAGATTATAGTATTTCATCCAGTTATTCTGGCTATATTAACTTATATTCAAATGCAAACCAGGCTGTTTGGGATGACGTGCGGGTTATTGATGATGAGGGCCGCATTGCAAAGCATTTTGTAATTCCCGAAGAAGTTGATTTAGGTAGTTTTCACTGTAACGCTTTTATCCCCCAGGGAAGTGACGTCTATCTTTTAGGAGCCTATGATGGGACTAATCTTCGTATAGGAATCGGTAATATTGATATTTCATTAAGAACTCAGGAGGCCAATTTTGCTCAAAGCGCGGGGACCTATTTTCCGAATTTAAACCTTAATAATCTTGGTCCTGGAGCTCAGGCAATTGAAGGCCCAAGCAGCAGCGGGAATACTCTTTTTAGTTATTCAATACGCCTTAAGACAACAATAAATTCATTAACCCCTAGGGTTCCCGCACTGGAGGATGTATCATTAACATATTTGCCGTCAACAGAGATTATTTATTGTTACGAACAATGAAAAATATTATTTTTTATACAATTTTGTTTTTCTTGATTTGGCACTGCAGCATAAACCAGGTTTTTGCCTTTATTGATAAAGGTGATTTTGATGAAATCAAAAGACAATTAAATGAGGAAGATTTTCAGACAAAAATACAGGCGATGAGGAAAATTCAAAAAAGCGGTCTAAGTCTTGAAGATGTTAGTCAGTTGCTCGAGACTGCCGTAAGCAGTGATGATATACGTATTCAGTTATTTGCGTTCAGGATTTTATATGAACATGGTGATAAAAGTATAATAGATCAATTATTTAGTTATTTGTCGGATCCTCTTGTGGGGCAAAATACAAAACTACGCATAATTTATTTTATTAAAGGGTTAAAAGATGAAAGCATTATTTACAGGCTTAAACCACTTATTTTTGATGAGCAAGATGACATAGTTAGGATTGGTATGTTAAATGTATTTTTTTCAATTACACCATTAGAATCAGCCGAAGAAAAATTAGTTCAGATAATAAAAACATATCTGAAAGAAGGGAGCAGAGAAAATAAGTTAAAAATTTTAGATTTTATTTCGGGTCAGAGAGAAAATGCTATTCCTTTATTAAAAATAGCTTTTGATGATGAGGATATGCTGGTAAAGGAAAAAGCTTTTGATACTATATCGCATATGGATACCGTTGATGTAAGTAAAATTATTGGCCCATATGTAAAGAAAAAAGATAAAGTGAGTGTGTATAATGCCGCTTTTATTTTAGGGATGAGAGGTGAGAAGAGCTATTTTCGTTTTATTACTAATGACTTGCAAAGTAAAGACAAAGCAGTTCGAGGGGGAGCGATTGATTTCCTGTTCCGCAGATTGGGAAAAGGCGGGGAAGAGGCATTCTTGAAAATTATCAAGAGAATATCAGAAGGTGATGAAGATGAAGAAATAAGAGAAAAAGCGGCTCAGTATATTAAATATTGGAACCAGATAGGCCGTTCATCTTTACCCCTAAATAGACAAAAAGAGTAGAGAAACACTTCTTTTGTAAACTTACCATATATATTCATCATCAAAAGCTATAATTTCAAAATCAAAATACTACAAATATTACCAAATAAATTAATTTTTTTCTTTAAAATCATATTTTTCCTCGCTCACCGCCTAACCC
>CAZLCT010000073.1:0-12870 GCA_964558015.1 uncultured bacterium
TACCTCAAAAAACAGTATTATTCTAACTCCTGCTCAATCGGCTAAATAATTACGTGGCGGACAACAGGTGGTACTGCGACTATGC
The DNA here is from genome assembly GCA_964558015.1 of uncultured bacterium. Lineage (GTDB taxonomy): Bacteria > Omnitrophota > Omnitrophia > JAHJGZ01 > JAHJGZ01 > CAZLCT01. Next base: position 86 of record CAZLCT010000073.1, read on the forward strand.
ATGAACGGACTTTGGTAGTGGCTAAGATTGATACTGCTGATACTGATCAAGTAAGTGCGACGGGAGATACAACGACTGCAAGTGGTTCAGATACGCTGCTCTCAGGTATGACCTTCACGCCCGGTGCGGGAACATATCATGTGTGGTTTAGCAGTTCCGTAGAATGTAATACTACCGGCACAACGCAATATGCCTCGATTTATGCTAATGATGTTCAAGTCGCCCATACAGAACGAGAAGCTTATACCGAAGGCTCAATTGCCAATACCTCATTCCCCATTGCCTCGCATGCGCGAGTAAGTATAGGAGACGGAGAGGATATAGATGTGCGGTGGCGGACAACAGGTGGTACGGCGACTATGCATGAGCGTACCTTCGCGTATGAGAAGGTTACTGTTGGCGGTGCTACATTTGCAGCGGCACAGGATACCAAACTTACGGATGCAGTTAAGGGAACTATTTATCGGGTTCGTTTTGCAATATCCAATGAAGGTGATCAAAGCTCGGGAAGTGTCCAATATCAATTGCAAGTTGCCGAGACTGATATGCCGGCATCTGGTTCTTATAGTGCCGTACCCACTGGTTCAAGCGGCCATTGGCAAATTACTGATTCTACCTATATCACGGATGGAGAGGCTACGGTAAATATTACTAATGGACTTTCTGATGAAAGTACGACCTTTGTTTTTGGTGAGTTGAAAGATACAGGGAATGCTACTAATCAGATCACCTTGGACGGGGATGAATTTACTGAGATTGAATTTGCTGTAAAAGCTACCATAAATGCAACTGATTTAGGTGATTATGCATTTCGCCTTTATGATATTTTTCTAGGTCAAGAAGTGGATACATATACGAAATATGCTGAAATTCAATTACAGCCGGCATTAGCACCTATTTTTCGTAGTGTAGGACCAGCTAATACTAACGCACTGCTTACTGGGCCAGGTGAGAATATCACACTAACCATTTCAGGCATGACTGCTACTTTTGGTAAGCCCCTTTCGAATAACATTGGTGTTGGTGATGCTATTCAATATGATTCAGATAATAATGGTTCAATAGATGCAATTTGTTTTATTTCTGGTTTAAGTACGTCAAGTAAATGTATTGTACGTGCGGCTAATGGACGCAGCCCCACCCAGCCAAGCGCAGTTGATGAGGATTGGGGAATTTATCGTGCCTATACCAGTTTGGCAAATGCTGAGACTGGAACTGAAAATACAGGGATAGATAATTCGGTTGAAGATTTTGACACCTGGTCTGGCGGCCGCGATCTTGTTGCTAACAATGAGCAGTGGAATATTGCTTGTTATAATGATACGACTGAAACGGGTTGCGTACTTATCCAGGATTGGACAACGAGTGGAACGCAATATATTAACATCTTTACGCCGACACTTTCATCTGAGGTCGGCGCCAGCCAGCGCCACGATGGCAGAGCAGGCACAGGTTTTAAAATTGATCCCACTGCTTATGATCACGTTATAGATATACGGGTTAACAATGTTACTATTAATGGACTTGAAATTCTGGATTGGGAAAATCAGGCCACTGATAATAGTAATGAAGGCGTAAGTGTTAAAAGTGACAATATCTTTTTGGATAATTTATTAATTCACGATGACGATAAAACTTATTTTAATGCGAATGCGGATGCTATTCATATGTATGATATGTCAAATGGAGAAGAACTCACAATTCGTAATTGCATTATGTATAATATTTCCCGCGGAGGTATTCTTGATCAGCATACTACACATTCGGTTACTATAAATATTGAAAACTGTACTGTTTATAATACGGGAGTGCAGGGGGCACAGGCTGATGCTGACGGGGGTATTAATCTCGAAAGTACGAATGCAACCGTGAATCTCCGCAATACTATCTCATTGGATAACGGGGCAACCAATAATGATTTTGTTATTGCTGGAACTCAGGATAATGTTTCAAATAACATGTCCTCGGATGCTTCAGCGCCGGGAGCTGGTTCCATTACATTAGAGACTGCTGCAAGTGAGTTTGTTTCTGTAACGTCTGGATCTGAAGATTTGCACCTAGATACTGTAGCAGATGCAATTGATGCAGGTACCGATCTTTCCAGTCTTTTTACACAAGACATCGATGGTAAAGAACGTTCAGATGGTACTTTTGATATGGGTGCAGATGAATATATGGGTACATTTACGAATGTTACTTCTTATGCAGAAGTCGGTAATTCAGGTACAACCTATGCAATTACGTGGGAAGATTATGATAACGATGGATATTTAGATCTTTGGATTGGTGGAGATGGCCAGTTATATACAAATGACGGAGATGGAAGTTTTTCCACATCAACTGAATGCGGCACAGGGGATAGGGGAGGCAACTGGATTGATGCAGACAATGGCGGCTACATGGACCTTTTTGCATCTTTGCAAGGTTCTTTTTATGACAATGACGGGGACGGTGCTTTTACTGAACGTGCTGCTGCGGCAAATCTTGTTGGTAGTAATTTAGGGACTACTGCCGCGATTGATTATGATAATGACGGCTATATTGATTTTTTCTTTGCTAACGGCAACACTCCACCTGGTAATGAGATTCGGGAAAATGACGGTGACGGGACTTTTACGACTATTGATGGTGCTACCATAGGACTCAGCACGGGAGAAAGCAATGGTGAAACATGCGCTGTTGCTGATGTAGACAACGACGGATATATTGATATTTATTATAATGCTTCCGCTACGGCCCGGCTTTATTATAATGACGGTGACGGAACTTTTACCGAAGATGCTTCTGGTGCTGGTATTTCACGAACCACTGATCCATATGTTGCTGGGGTCTTTGGTGATTATAATAATGACGGCTGGCTTGATTTTTTTCTCAACCAAGTTTCGGGAAATCAGAGTTTGCTTTATTTAAACGATGGTGACGGCACCTTTACGAGGCAGGATGTTGCTGCTCCTGATGCTGACCATGGTCTTTCACGCGGTGCAGCATGGGGTGATTATGACAATGATGGTGATCTCGATATTTTAGTTAGTAATGAGAATACAACGAATCTCCTTTATCGTAATGATGGTGGTGGCACCTTTACTGAAGTTGCATCCACTGAAGGGTGTCTAGGTGGAGCTACAAATGATACAAAATCGTGTATTTTTGCTGATTATGACAATGACGGTGACTTAGATATTTATTATAGCAACAATAGTCAAGCTAACAGGTTATATCGAAATAATACTGATAGTAATAGTTACCTAAAAGTGCGAGTTGTTGGCGCAGGCAGTGGCCGTTCCTCAAGAGATGGGATTGGTACACGTATTGAACTCTGGGATAGCACTGAATCAACACTGCATGCTATTCGTGAAGTGAGTGGAGGTGAAGGGTACGGTAATTTTCCTCCAAGGGTTCAGCATTTTGGGCTTGCCTCTGCTTGGGGTGGCGGAAGCGGAACTTATGTGGTTAAAGCTAAATTTCAAAGTGGGAAAGTTGTTACCGTGCGTAATATTGTTCCTACTGCTGAATCTATTACCGTTGGTTCGGCTACATGGCCACAAACTATTGAAATCGTTGAACCATCAACGCCGGTATTAATTTATCGCTCAGTTGGTCCAAATAATACAACTGATTTAATTCAAGGGTCAGATAATGGGGGTATTGACTTGGCCATTTTAAATGGTGAAGCAACCTTTGATTCATCTCTTCCCAGTAATGTTGGTATTGGTGATGCTATTGAATATGATTCAAATAATAGTGGTACCATAGACTCAATTTGTTTTATACACTATATGACTTCATCAACAGTTGTCGCGGTGAGGGCAGCGGATGGGAATTACCCAGCTAATACTTCGGTTAATGACCAGGATTGGAGTATCTATCGTGCATATATAAGCTTATCAAATTCTGAATTAGGAACAGAAAATACTGGTATTAACAATACTGTTGAGAACTTCGATACCTGGTCAGATGGCCGTGACCTTGTTAAAAATAATGAACAGTGGAATATTACATGCTTCAATGACACAACTGAGACAGGAACACTCACGATTCTTGATTGGACGGCCAGCGGCACTAATTATCTTAAAGTTTATACACCAACGGCTTCATCTGAAGTAGGAACGCCCCAGCGTCATGATGGAACCAGCGTTACTGGTTTTGCTATTGATCCGTCTGCAGCAGCGAATGCTGCTATTGAAATAGCTGAATCATATACCCGAATTGAAGGAATTAGGATTACTGATTTTACGGGTAATAGCAATGATGATGCGGGTATCTTAGTCTCTACCGATGGTGTGGATAATATACTAATTGATTCTGTTATTATTTACGACTGGAATGACGGGTCGTATGCTATTAATGGCATTGGGGTTTATAATAACACAAGTGTTAGTGTTAGAAATAGTATTATTTATAATGGAGATAATAATGGGGTTGGAATTTATACATGGGAGGGAACGCCAAGCCCTGAATTAACCCTGAGTAATGTTACTGTGTATAATTGTAATACTAATATTCAAAGAGCTGCGGGTGATTTAATTGTTAAAAATGTTATTTCTATGGATAGCGGGGGCAGTGATTTTACGGGTACATTTCACGGTGATTCTGACTATAATATGTCATCTGATAATTCGGCACCTGGAGCAAATCATCAATGGAATAAAAATTCTGCTAATCAATTTGTTTCTATTGTAGGAGGGAGTGAAGATTTACATATTATATCAAGTTCTGATGCGCGCAATAACGGGACTGATTTATCGACTGACGGCACCTATGCATTTACTGTAGATATTGATAACCAAACTCGTCCTGATGTAACGGATTGGGATATTGGTGCTGATGAATATTTTTCACCTGGAGATCCTCTTATCGGTGCTGTTATGGTAGTGAGTTCAGCGAAAAAATATGAAGATTCGCACATGGGGAGGTGCCATGATGCTTGTCTTTTCAAGGAGTATGCGTCTATGCATCACGGACTTCATCATGAGAATGATTTTTATGCAGTGCATAATAGACGCAGAAAGTATACCGAAAGCATAGAAAGTTCACTCCGTGATGAATGGTAAAGACGTCTTTATTGAAATGCTTGCTTTTTTAAGCCTAATATATTATAATTTCACACTTTTGAGTCGGCTTAAGATACACGATAATAACAGCATATAGAGATTTAAAGACGCGCTCTGGGGGCGCGTCTTGGCTTTTTTTTTTGTGAATTTTAACATAGGGGGTAACGTCATATGAATATGACATTTGGTTATCCTGAAGGAAAAGCTTTTTTGGCTGTTTTTCTTGCCTGGATACTTGCACAGACCGTTAAGGTTATTCTTGGGGTTATTCGTGAAAAGCGATTTAATTTTCGCTGGCTCGTGAGTACCGGCGGTATGCCAAGCACTCATTCTGCCGCGGTTGCTGCGCTTGCGACTGTGGTTGGATTTTATTATGGGTTTGGTTCGATAATTTTTGCTATTACTATTGTATTTGCTCTTGTTATTATGTTTGATGCTGCTGGCGTGAGACGAAATGTGGGAAGGCAGGCATCAGTGCTTAATCAGATAATAGATGACATTTATGAAAAAGGTGAAATCAAAGAAACGCGTTTGAGAGATCTCCTTGGGCATACGCCAGTCGAGGTATTTGTTGGTGCTACCTTAGGAATTTTAGTTACAATCGTTATGAGATAAATCCACTGGTATTCTATGATACGTATTTTTTTACTTTTAATTATATGTTTTAATTATTTTTGTTTGTCTGCATACGGTGCGGATTTTAGTGCCGTGGTGAAGACGGAGCAGAGGGAACAGTATTTAATCGATAAGGATAGTGTTGATATTCTCCTTGAGAGGGCAGAGAAATTCTATCAGGAAGGTAAACTTCTTAAAGCACGTGATATATATCACGATATTTTAGAAAGTTCTCAGCCGGGTTCTTTCCCTCGGGATGAAATTCAGAAGAAACTTGAAGAACTGAATATGAACATTATCTTTTCACGCCTTGAAACAAAGGATAGCAAATTTTATACGGTTAAACAGGGAGATAGTTTACATAAAATTGCTAAGAAGTTTGGAACAACAGTAGAACTTATTAAAAAGAGCAATGGGTTAAGCACTTCAAAGATTTATCCAGGGGATAAACTTAAAATTATACGATCTCCTTTTTCAGTGCGCATTGATAAGTCTGACAATACCCTTCAGTTAAGACTTGGTAATCGCATTATTAAAAATTATTCCGTAGCGACAGGGGCCGACAACATCACCCCTGTTGGTGAGTTTACGATAAAGAATAAATTAATTAAGCCTACATGGTTTCATGCGGGGGCTGTTGTTTCCTCCGATAGTCCTGAGAATATATTGGGGACACGCTGGATGGGTTTTGACTTACGCGGTTATGGCATACACGGAACTACTCTTCCTAAAACAATTGGTTCGCAAAGCACTGCGGGATGTATCCGCATGTTTAATCATGATGTTGAAGAGCTTTATAGTTTAATCCCGGTCGGAACGAAAGTAGTTGTGGTTGATTAGGCATATTACACGGATTAACACGGATTTACCATGTGGAAGCAGCCGAAGACTGAGTAACATAGCCGCAATTCCACGGAGTGAACACGGATATATATTCAATCGGTGTTGATCCGTATTTTTAAATCCGTGTTTATCCGTATCTAAGAAGGTGACTGATATGGCCAAAGAAAAAGAAGAACCTAAACGCACGGTTGAGGTATATCTCCCTTTTGAACAGTCAATAGCAGAGCTGGAGAAAAAAATTCAGGAATTAAGTACTCTCTCGGATAACGGAAGCATTGAATTGAATGATGAAATTAAAGATCTCAAGAAAAAATATGATGCAGCTCTCAAGGAAACATTTAAAAATCTCACCCCCTGGCAGCATGTCCAGGTTGCCCGCCACCCCCAGCGGCCGTACACATTAGATTATATTAATCTGATTACTGAAGACTTTTTAGAGATAAGCGGGGATCGTTTCTTCAGCGATGATAAAGCTATAATAACTGGTTTTACCCGGATTAATTCATATAAGGTAGTTATTGTCGGACATCAAAAAGGACGCGGGACAAAAGAGAATGTTTACCGCCATTTTGGCAGTGCACATCCTGAAGGATATAGAAAGGCAATACGTGCCATGAAATTAGGTGAGAAGTTTAAATTACCCATTATAACATTTATTGATACACCGGGTGCTTACCCTGGGATTGGTGCTGAAGAACGCGGCCAGGCTGAAGCTATTGCCTATAACTTAAGGGAGATGGCAGGGCTTGAGGTACCAATTATTTCGGTTATTATTGGAGAAGGCGGAAGCGGCGGTGCGTTGGGAATTGGTGTTGCGGATCGAGTGCTTATGCTTGAGAACTCGTATTATTCAGTAATCTCGCCAGAAGGATGTGCAGCTATTTTATGGAAGGACAGTTCTCGTGCTCCTGATGCTGCAGAGGCACTTCAAATAACTGCCGATTCGCTTATAGAATATAAACTTATTGATGATATTGTTAAAGAGCCTTTAGGCGGTGCACACCGTAATGTAAATAAAACTGCAAAAAATCTCAAAGAAAAGTTAGAGAAACATCTGAAGGAACTGACCTCACTGTCAAAAAAGGAATTACTTGAACAACGATATGCAAAATATCGAGTAATGGGTTCGTTCAGAGAAAACCAGAAGAAGCAGATATCAAGCTCATAGATCGTAACACCCCCCTTAATCCCCCCTTGATAGGGGGGAGATACAAAGATTGGTAATCCCCTCTTGATATAGAGGGGGATAAAAGGATCGGTAATCCCTCCTAATAAGGGGAGTGGCCCCTGCCCGACGGAGCGGAGCGGCAAGCGGGGAAGGCCGAGGGGTGTAACGTACAATACTAAAGGGGCGGGGGATGTTACGGTCTTTTTTTTGTTTTTTAACGTCTGGGGATCTGGGTCTTCTTTTTTAGGGATATTTTTTCTTGCTGAGGAGTTCGAGGTTTGCTTTTGCTCGAAGGGCGGCACGGCTTCGTCCCGCCAGTTTCATACACTGTTCCCATTCTTTTATGGCTTCCTTCCATTTTTCTTGTGCTGCAAAGGTGAGTGCAATATTATAATGAATTTCTTCCGAGGGGATAGTTGTAGCTCTACATTGTAGAGACTTGTTGTAGAACCTATCTGCCATCTTAAACTTACTTAAATTGTAATATAAATTGCCAAGTATAAAGTATATTTCTTGGTTATAAGGGAATTTCTTAATAGCCTTTTTCATTATATTCAGGGACATTTCAGGCATATTTTTTTCAAGAAACAAAGTGGCGATATCAATATAAATTGAAGTAGATTTTGGAGATAATGTTAGTTTTGTTGCCACATCGTGCAGTTTCTGGGTTATTTTTTTTTGTCTAAGGATTTCTTTATTTTGCGGTGAAAAACGCAATGCTGTCTCATAAGAGGAAATAGCTTCAATATAGTGTTCCTGTAAGTCGTAGATGTTTCCGAGTAAAAGATAAAGAGAAGATGTTGTTGGTGAGAGCTTAATAGCTTTTTTTATTGATTGGAGAGCTTTTTCTAATTGATTTACATCTTTATAGAGAGAGCCAAGTTTTTTCCATATACGCCAGGAATTAGGATTTATCTCACTTGCCTTTTTGTATTCTTGTATTGCCTCTTTCAATTTTTCTTCAGATTCATATAAACTTCCAAAAGAAATATGTTTTTTTTCTATGTATTGTTTGAGAAACTCAATGCTTTTCTTTGCCATCCAAAACGAGGGATCAATTGCCAAAGCTTTTTCGTATTCTTTAATAGCAAGAACGTCCTTGCCTTCAGACCGCAGTGAATTTCCCAATTTATAATGTTTTCGTGCTTCATCCATGAAAATATTGTAGGGAATAATATTTTTAAATGCAAGATAAATGTATAGCTCGTTCCGATAATTCCTAATCTTGACCTAACTGGATAACAGATAAGCTAACTTTATGGCATGAAATATGAACCCATAGAAAGATGAATCTAACAATATTATTAATAATTCATTCAAATGTACTTGCATACAATTTGTGACGGTCTCAATTCAATTATCCTTGTGCTTACTAGGAAAAATATTCCTAGCTATTTTTTTCGTTTGCATTTTTTTCATAGTAAAAAAGAAAAATATTTTTATAGTAGTAAAGACACAGCATACTATACCCCTACTAACTCTCATGCTTTCAATTACTTATGGAATCTGCGAAAAAATATTCCCCGGATTGTTATTTTGGCATAAGCATTGCACAGCCTTTGTTGATATGAAAGATAAAACCAAGGATGAAACTATCGAAGGAATACTGAATGCATTTATAAATGAGATACAGTGTTCTGATTTTTCACGACATTTATTGTCTATATATGAAGAGCTGGGCATTCAACCTTAAAGGGTTCAAAAAAATGTCCGAGGTACGGAATTCATCTTTTTAATAATTTTTAAGTATAAGATGAAAGGTTTTCTATGCCGGTAAGTCGTGTCATGGAAACATTAGTAAGCGGAATGATAGCAAATCAGGAAAGGCATGAAGCTATTTCTAATAATTTAGCTAATGTCAATTCTATTGGATTTAAAAAAGATGTACACGCTACTACATCATTTTCAGCTGTACTGTCGGATGTTCAAGGGAAAAGACAAGTGCAGCAAAGTTTAACTGATAATATCTATCGCACAACCGTGGGCAGGGATACAAAAGCATATACACGTGCCATTAAGACATCCCATACCCAGGGTGATATGCGTATAACGGGAAATAATTTTGATTTATCACTCATGGGAGAAGGTTTTTTTAGCATACAAACAGACCACGGGATTGAATATACGCGTAATGGAAGTTTTATGCTTAACAGTAAAAATGAATTAATAACACCACAAGGCAATATCGTTTTGGGAGTTGGCAGTCAAGAAACGGAAGGTATTCCGATTATTATCGACGGCAATAATGTTACGTTCCTGAATGATGGTACTGTTAATGTTGATGGTGTGCCTGTCGGCCAGTTACGTATAGTTGATTTTGATGATTATACTAATTTAAGAAAAGTAGGAAGTTCACTGTTTGCATATGATGGCAGTGAAGATGGAATAATGTCGGCCGGTTCTTTTTTTGTTGAACAGGGTTCTCTTGAGTCATCGAACGTAAATTCGTTAAGTGAGATGACGGCTATGTTATTTAATACCCGGCATTTTGAAATGTCAGGGAGGAGTATAAAGGCTGTAGAGCAAACTATAAATCGCGCAATCGCTGAGTTAGGAAAATTAAAATAAAATGGCTTATTTTAAGCCGTGTTGGTTATGAGGCGGATAGCGATTAAAAGGAATTTAGATTAAAAAAGGAGAGGAATAATGCAACGAGCACTTTTTACTGCGGCAACAGGGATGATGGCCCAACAGTTAAATGTTGATGTTATTTCAAACAATTTAGCTAACGTGAATACCACGGGTTATAAAAAATCGCGTGTTGATTTTGAGGATCTTCTATATCAGATTATGCAGGCTCCTGGAACAGAAGCAGCAGCAGGATTTGAGGTCCCGACAGGTATCCAGGTAGGCTTAGGTGTACGGCCGGCCGCAATACAAAAGCAGTTTACTCAAGGGATTTTTAAGTTGACTGAAAATCCTCTTGATCTTGTTATTGAAGGAGATGGATTTTTTCAGGTAACTCGTCCTAATGGTGAGACTAATTATACACGTGATGGTTCGTTTCGGATTGACAGTTCAGGGCAGATTGTTACGGCAAGCGGGTTTTTTCTTGAGCCGTCAATTACTATTCCGTCTGATACCACGGAAATTACTGTTGGTCTAGATGGAACAGTATCAGTGCTTCAAGGCGATAGCACTACTCCCTCAACAATAGGACAAATTCAAATTGTGCAGTTTCCCAATGAAGGCGGACTCCTAGCAGTAGGGAAGAATCTTTTTGCGGAAACCACAGCTTCAGGAAGTCCAACAACAGGTACGGCTGGTGAAGACGGTCTGGGTACTATTCAATCAGGATATCTTGAAGGATCGAATGTTCAGGTTGTTGAAGAACTCGTCAATTTAGTGATAGCACAGCGTGCTTTCGAGGCAAATTCAAAGGCAATTCAGGCATCTGATGAAATGCTGCAGTTAACTAATAGTTTAGCATAATTAACTTTAAGCGTTTAAAAATCATGCATTATGAAGCAATGGAAAAAAAGAAAAGGATAAAAGAAAGAATGAAAGAATTTACGGCATCTCGTTTTTTGACATGTATATTTCTTATAGAGTTTTGTTTATCTTTTATTTTATTTCTTACTGTTGAGGAAGGAGAGGCGCTGGAATTGTTGTTAAAACCCGCAATTACTATTCAAGATGAGATTGTATATTTAAAGGATATTATTTTACGTGAGTCATTGGATGATATATGCGCTAGTGATATAAATGAAACTTTATCTATTGGATTATGTAAATCCCCTCAGCCGGGCCGAAGCCATCAGCTGTCCCGTACCTTTATTGTTATGAAGCTAAAAAATAATAATGTAGATACATCGCTGATTACATTCGGAGGAGCCAAGGCGATTGATGTAACAAGGGCATCTACTATTTATACTCAGGATGAGATGAAAGAGTTTATAAGTTCTTTTCTTTTTGAGAAGTATGAAATTAATCCTGATGGAAGCAAAATAATCCTTGAAAATATACGGGAGGATATAGTGTTGCCATTAGGAGAATATAGTGTTTCTGTAGAGGAAAAAAGATATGGTCTAAAAGATGGCAAGCTTTTGGCAAAACTTTTATTTATGAGTGAGGGAAAAGTATATAGAAAGAAGGTAGTGAATATAAGGATATTGAACAAAGAAAAAATTGTTGTTGTAACGCGAGACATTGATGCTGGGGACGATATCGGAGAGAACTCAGTTGTTCTGGAAGAGCGATATGTGGAATATGGTTCTTCTATTTGCAAATCGCTCGATGATGTTATTGGTAAGGTAAGCACAGTTAAATTTGTATCGGGTGAATATATTGATGAAAAATATATAGAAGAAAAGCCTGTTATAAAAAAAGGAGATACGGTTACAGCTGTATTTACCCAAAAAAATATGACTGTTCTTTTAAAGTTAAGAGCTTTGGAGGACGGACTGTGTGGGGATGTTATTAAATTATATTGTAAGTCTACTAATAAACATTTGTTTGGAAAAATATGTTCACATAATCAGGTGGAGGTAATGTTCTGATGGCTAAAATGATTCTAAAATCGATATTTTTTTTAATTGTCAGTTCGGTTTTATTTTTTCCAGTACATTATGCGGCTGCTGAATCGTTATGGAGCGGTACAACCGTGCAAGAGAGTTCTTTCTTTGTTGATATGCCTGCGCCGCATTTAGAAGTAAATGATATCGTTGTGATACTTATTGAAGAAAGCACCCAGGCATCTACAGATGCAGATACTGAATCTGAGCTTAAAGATAATATTGACGGAAAAATATCATATTGGTTTTCCGTAGAAAATGCGTCTGATATCTTAAACCTTCTCAAATTTCAAAGTCCTGATATTACAGCACATCCCAATGCACGCAGCAATTTAAATAATCTGCCACATTGGGGATTTGAACTTGACAATAAATTTGAAGGGGAGGGAGAGACAACACGCAATAATCAAGTCGTGGGAACTATAGCAGCACGTGTTGTTGCGGTTCAGCCCAATGGGAATATTGTTTTAGAAGGGAAAAGACAAATTAATATTAACGAAGAAATGACAATCCTTACGGTAACAGGTACGGCAAGAGCCAAGGACATACAATCTGACAATACGATACGTTCATCTTTTATTACAGATTTGAATT
>CAZLCT010000074.1:0-12288 GCA_964558015.1 uncultured bacterium
TTTATTAGGAATGCCGGGTCCGTATGAATTGATTGTTATTTTTTTAATTATTTTGTTAGTTTTTGGGGCATCCCGCCTTCCGGAAATCGGCAGATTTTTAGGCAAAGGTATCCGTGAATTTAAAAAAGCCACAAAGGAACTGACATCAGATGAGGAGGACAAAAAGGATACCGAAGGCAAAAAGTAATAATAAAATTCATTCCCTGTATTTTTTCAAACACAAAGGACATTCCGCTTTCTACCATGGTCACTGAAACCAAACTCAATTTTATTAACCATCTTGATGAACTGCGAAAACGAATCATTGTTTGCTTAATTTCAATTGTAATATTTAGTATTATTGCTTATTTTATTTCTGATTTTATTATCGAATTTTTAACCCAACCTATCAGGCATGAGAATCAAAACGTTTATTTTTTCTCTCCTTACGAAGCATTTTTAATCAAGCTAAAAGCCTCTTTATTTGGAGGCATCATCTTAAGCATTCCGGTTCTTTTTACTCAAATTTGGTTATTCATAAGTCCGGGATTATACAAGAGGGAGAAAAAAATATTCATACCTTGTGTAGTTGCGGGTATATTTTTATTTGCAGCCGGTATTTATTTTTGTTATAACTTTGTTTTGCCGTTCGCATTACGGTTTTTCCTTTCTTTTCAAAGTGAGACAATGAAACCACTTATTTCTATTAAGGAATATATTTCTTTCACGGCCGGACTGTTACTGTCGTTCGGAGTTATTTTTAATCTGCCACTTGCTAGTGCGGCTCTTACTAAATTAGGAGTTGTGAATCATATCTTTCTCATAAGGAGAAGAAAAATTATGATTGTTATTGTTTTCATAGTAGCCGCGTTAATAACCCCTCCGGATGTATTTACCCAAGTTGTTATGGCACTTCCCCTTATTATTCTCTATGAAATTTGTATCGTTATTTCATGGTTTCTTAGGCAAAAGCAATAGAAGATTGCTTCATCACTTACGCTTATATCAATGATAATTTATAATCATTTGCTTGCAATATTTACCTATCTGTGATATTAAAGATGCCTATGAATAGGATAGATTTACATATACATTCGACTCACTCGGACGGTTCGTATACTCCACGTGAGATAGTACGTATGGCGGAGAAAAAGGGAATGAAGGCTATTTCTATTACGGATCATGATACCATTTCTCAGATAAAGGAGTCTCTTGAAGCCGGAAAGAAATCACGTCTTGAGGTCATATCCGGAGTTGAGGTTAGCGCTGAGTTTACCGGAGGAACCATGCATATCTTAGGGTATTTTGTTGATCCGGATAATAATGAACTTTATGATATGTTGAGCCGGTTTCGTGAAGGCCGTGATGAAAGGAATCCCAAAATTGTGGAAAAACTTAATTCTCTCGGACTTGCGATTGAATATGAAGACATATTACGTGAGGCCGGGGGTGTTACGGTTGGGCGGCCTCATATTGCCCGTGTTTTAGTAAAAAAAGGATTTGTAAAAAATATGGAAGAGGCTTTTGGTAAATATTTAGCTAAAGGAGCACTCGCATATTTTGATCGTAAGCGTTTCTCATCAGCCGAGATTATTTCGGTTATAAAAAAGGCGGGAGGATTGGCTTTCCTTGCTCATCCAAAGCAATTACGTATTAATGAAATAGGACGGTTACAGACACTGGTAGAAGGCCTGGCCTCAGAAGGACTTGAAGGCATAGAGGCCTTTAGCAGTTGCCATTCTAAGAGTGAGATCGAGGAATATAAAAAGATTGCTTCCAAATATAATCTCTTGATTTCCGGAGGTAGTGATTTCCACGGGATGAGTAAACCAGAAATAAGTATCGGGTATGTAGGGAAAGGGATTGAAATAGACCCTTCAATTATAGAAGAAATGAAAAAAAGAGTTTCCTCTAGTTGTTGAAGCGTATTGAATATTAAAAGTATTTCTAACGTTTATATAAGACCTTGAAAATAAAAGACTTACAAATATTATAAGAATATAATTTAATGCCTTGTTTTATAGGATTTTTCCTTAAAAAACAAGGTTTTTTTATTTTGTTAATGTATTAAGTACTTCTATTGACAATTTTCAACAGTTTAGGTAATGTGTATATCTCCCATAGGATAAATTATTTATTAATAATAGAACGAAAGAAAAGATAAGAATGAAAAAATATATTAATGATATTTGTGAACGAGTCATCGACGGCGGTGAAATTTTATTCCAGGAGGCTCTTAAGCTTATCTGTATTGAAGACGGCAGAGATTGCGATGAGTTAGAAAAAGCGGGGCATCGGGTGCTGCACAGTTTTTGTGGAGATAAATGCGATCTGTGTTCTTTGGTTAATGCAAAAAGCGGATTATGTTCCGAGGATTGTGCATTCTGCGCCCAGTCTATTCATTATGAATCAGGAGTTAAGGAATATCCTTTTCTTGATTGCGACGAAATAGTGCGCCGCGCCAAGGAAGTCGAATCTATGGGAGCGCACCGTTTTTGTATTGTTACAAGCGGAAAGCAGCTAGAGGGTGAAGACTTCAAAAAGGTTTTAGATGCTTTTAGGGCAATAAAGGAAAAAACCAACTTAAAGCTTGATGGCTCTTTAGGGATTTTAGACGACGAGAGAATCCAGCTTTTAAAAGATGCTGGCGTAACAAGAATCAACCATAATCTGGAAACATCAGAGAGGTTTTTCCCTTCAATTTGTTCAACTCATACTTTCTCTGACAGGTATAATACTGTTAAACGTCTTAAGCAAAGTGGCATTGAAGTATGTTCAGGGGGTATTATCGGGTTGGGAGAAGAGCTCTCAGATAGGATATCTCTTGCTTTTTCCTTGAAGGATTTAGGTGCTGAGTGCGTACCGGTTAACATACTTAATCCTAGGCCGGGAACACCGCTTGAGGGAGTGGAGAAACTTTCTGCGAGAGAGATCATTAAAACAATTGCGGTCTTCAGGCTTATTCTTCCGCGCGTTGTTATAAAAATTGCCGGGGGAAGAGAAGTTAATTTAGGAGATGCCCAGGCTGATGCGCTTCGCTCAGGGGCAAACGGGATAATTATCGGAGGTTATTTAACAACAAAGGGTAATGCTTTTGAAAAAGATTTAGCCCTTGTTCATTCTGCAGGATTGAGAGTGGGATGACAATGGGGAAAGGTGCTTAGCTTGTCAGCTTCTTAGCTGCTTAGCTAGTTAGCTTTTGAAGCTGAAAGCAGAGCAGCCTGCCAGCCGTAGATTTTTCCCGAACCTTCATCGGCAGGCAGGCTCAAGAAGCTCAGAGCGTATCCGTTTTCGCTCTTCGAGCTTCACCGCGACAAGTAGCACTTAATGAAAGCATGTGGACTTGATAGTTTTTACCCCCTGTTTTCTTTGGTTCACTTGTTATGCCTTGTGATGCCTTTTTTATACTTTTTAAAATTAAGATATTATGTTCAGCGGATTAAAAAATAAAACAATTTTAGTTACAGGAGGAAGCGGTACTTTAGGTTCTCAGATTGTGCGCGAGGCCTTAGGTAATGGTTCGCGTGTTTTTTTCACTTTTTTTGAAAATGAACTTAAAGCTCAAGAGCTTGAGCGAGAGGGGGCTTTTCCTTATAAATTAAATTTAACGCAACGGGATGAGATTAAAAATATCAAAAAAAGAATATCAGAAGACGCCAATCATTTAGATATATTGATAAATAATGCAGTAACGGTTTGTGATAAGACTATAGTTAACCTTACGACCCAAGAATGGGATACTGTTCTTGATGTCGGTTTAAACGGAACGGTTTTTTTAACCAAGGCCATGCTTCCTCTTCTTTATAAAAGTCACCAGGCAAAGGTGTTTAATATTATAAGCCAAATAGGTCTTCACGGTGCATACGGCCAGGCGAATTACGCTTCGGCAAAAGGTGGGCTCATTGCGTTTACAAAAAGTTTGGCACGTGAGGTTGGCAGAAAAAAAATTTTAGTAAATGCTGTTAATCCAGGATTTATGAGGTCAGATATTACACTGAATATTCCTAAGATGGTATTAGAAGATAATCAAAAGAAAAGCTGTCTCGGTGAGTATTCGGACCCTTGCGAGGTGGCCAGGTTTATACTTTATTTAGCGTCGGATAATGTTAGTACCGTGAGCGGGCAGATTTTTAATTTTGACTCACGCATATTTTAGATGTTTTTATTTGTCCGCCTACGTAGAAGACCGCGGGCAAGCCCATGGTAGAATGCGAGGGACGGATCCGCCGTAGCGATAGCGAAGGTGGATTTGCTTCGGCGGATTCCGCCGAAGTATATGGAGATACCACGCGCGTGCGCATGGGGCTCCATTTTCTTAAAAAATGTTAACTTTAAGCACAGGATATAAGTCCAATCAGATAAAATGGATACGGTTAAAATGTTTCAGAGACAATTAGATGAGTTGAGGGAGAATTATTTATATCGCACTCTGAATATACTTGATTACCTGCCCGGGAGTTCTACTCATGTTAAATTGCACGATAAAGAATATATTCTTTATTGCTCAAATGATTATCTTGGTCTTTCCCATCATCCGCGGATTATCAGCGTGGTTCGCGATGTTGTTGATGAGTACGGTTTAGGTTCCGGCGCATCACGTTTAATAAGTGGTTCAACCAGCTGGCATAAGAGGCTTGAAGAGAAGATAGCTTCGTTTAAAAGAAAGGAGGAGGCTTTAATTTTTTCCAGCGGTTATCTTGCAAATTTAGGTATTATAACGGCCCTTACTGACAAAGACAGTTTGCTTATTGTAGATAAACTTGACCATGCATCAGTCATCGACGCATGCAAGCTTTCAGAGGCAACATTGCGCGTTTTTCCGCATAAAAACATGAGTAAACTGGAAACTATTCTCTCGCACTCTCATAAATATAATCGTACTTTGATTGTAACGGATTCTGTGTTTAGCATGGACGGAGATTTTGCCCCTTTAGGAGAGCTTGTTAAATTAAAAGAAAAATTCGGTGCAATGCTAATGATAGATGAGGCTCATGCAATGGGTGTCATTGGCAGGCGGGGAAGCGGTCTTGCTGAGGCTTTAGGGCTTGAAGAGAGAATAGATATTATCATGGGGACTTTATCAAAGGCTACAGGTTCCCTTGGCGGATATTGTGCGGCTTCGCCTGATATAATTAATTATTTAAAGAATAAAAGCAGACCTTTTATTTACACGACAAGTTTACCTCCTTCCTTATGTGCTGCTTCTTATGAAGCCCTTCTTATTATTGAGGGGGAGAGTGGGTTGCGAGATAGACTGTGGGAAAATACAAATTTTTTAAAAAAGAATATACGTGAAATAGGGTTTGATACAGGAGAGAGTGAATCTCCTATTGTACCTATTATTTTAGGGACTTCGGATAAGGCATTAAAAGCGGCGCAGTATTTATTCGACTCTAATATCTATATCCCGGCAGTTCGTCCGCCGACCGTGCCTAAGGGAAAAGCTAGGCTTAGGCTGACAGTCTCAGCAGTGCATACTGATGATGATCTAAAATATCTTTTAAGTATTTTAAAAAAAATGCACGAGGAGATTTGAATGAGTGATTTACAGAAAAGTTTTAATGAACGAGCCCCTATTTATGATAAGTGGGTTCACGGCATATGTCCGCATTATGAAGAGGCTCTGGATGCCCTGAGTAATGCTCTTGTCCCCAGTGCAAGTTTTGTTTTAGAATTAGGGTGCGGCACAGGAATTTTAAGTTTACGTATGCTGCGGAAATATCCTAAGGCTCAGTTAACTGTTGTTGATATATCACCCGCTATGTTAGAAGTGAGCAGGGGAAAGTTAAAGGAATATAAAGATAGGATAAATTTTATCGAAAAAGATTTTAACTCGTTTGATTCAAAGTACCGGTTTGATATAATCGTTTCTTCTTTAGCAGTTCATCACTTGGATCGTAAGAACAAGGAGAGGTTATTTGAAACTGCTTTTTCAATGCTTGAGCCGCGGGGGTGCTTTTATTTATTTGATTGCGTCCAAGGTGCGTCCAGGGATATTGAAAATCTTAATCACAAAGTGTGGATGGAGTATATGAGGAGCCAGGGTGTGCCTGAGAATGAAATAGGGTATGCGCTAGAGCGTCAGAAGAATCATGATATACGCGATACTCTTTTCCTGCAATTTGAGCTTTTTAAAAAGATTGGATTCGTCGATATTGATGTAATCTGGAAATATTATGGCATAGCGGTATTCGGAGCCAGAAAATATTAGTGGTTATTAAGTATTATAAAATGTACGATTAAAAGCATTATTTAATTTGGAAGATATTGTATAATATAAATTTAAAATGCGAAAATATTGAAAATTTAAGGAGGATATGATTCTATGTATTATTGGGTTTCGGTTTTAGTTGCCTTGGTGGCTGGATTTTTTATTGGTATATGTGCCGCATCCTTTAAGGGAAAAGCTCGCGAGAGAACCAAGGAAAAGAAAGGGATTGATAGAGGAGAGAAAATTGCGGCAGGAAGCAAAGTAAAAAGGAATATATATGTTGGTAACTTAGCTCATGGAGTTACTGAAGAGGATTTAACCAAAGCTTTTTCGGCGTTCGGACACGTTGAGTCCACAGTAGTAGTTAAAGATAAATTTACCGGAAGACCCAAAGGATTTGGATTTGTAGCCATGCCTTCTCTTAGTGAGGCCAGGGCTGCAATGATTGGTTTGAATGGAGAAAAGTTAAAGGGCAGAGAAATGGTTGTGAGTGAAGCTCATGATAAAAAAGGGAGGAAGAATAAAAAAAATTTTGGGAAGAGAAGAAATATGTGGCATAAACGTCATTCCTGAAATTTTAAGGGGAAGATAGGCTGAATTATATTTTAATAATATTAAAATGGAAATTTTGATGAGTGAAATTAGCATGCGGCATCTTGAGGAGAAGGATAAAAAATACGTATGGCACCCCTTTACCCAGATGATGGATTGGGAAGAAGAAGAGATTGTTATCATTAAAGAAGCAGACGGCGTTTATATTAAAGACATAAATGGTAAAACATATATCGACGGTGTTTCCTCTCTATGGACAAATGTACACGGCCATCGTAAGCAAAAAATTGATGAGGCAATAAAGAATCAAATTGATCAAATTTCTCATTCCACTTTTTTAGGGCTTTCTAATGTGCCTGCTATTTTACTTGCTGAGAAATTAGTGCAAATCACGCCTCCTGGGTTAGATAAAGTATTTTTCTCTGACAGCGGCTCTGAAGCAGTGGAAGTGGCATTAAAGGTTGCTTATCAATACTGGTGTCAGAAGGAAAATCCTGAGCCTCAGCGCACAAAATTTGTTCATCTTAAACATTCCTATCATGGTGATACGCTTGGTTCTGTGTCCGTAGGCGGGATTGATTTATTCCATAAGATATATAAGCCCTTTCTGTTTGAGACAATAAGTGTTCCCTCACCTTACTGTTATCGGTGTCCGTTTTCCCAAACAAAAGAGCAGTGCTCTCGGGAGTGTTTCGGAGAATTCGCGCGGGTTATAAGACAGCATAATAAAGAAATCGCAGCCGTAGTTGTAGAGCCCTTAATGCAGGGAGCTGCAGGTATGATTAATCAGCCTAAAGGTTATCTTTCGGCAGTATCAGATCTTGCAAAAAATGAAGGCATAGTGCTTATTTTTGATGAAGTTGCTACGGGTTTTGGACGGAGCGGTAAAATGTTTGCCGCAGAATGGGAGGACATAAAGCCTGATATCATGGCGCTGGGTAAAGGAATAACAGGCGGATATCTTCCTCTTTCTGCCACGCTTTTTACAAAAGATATTTTCAATGCATTTTTAGGCGACTACAGTGATTTCAAGAGTTTTTTCCACGGCCATACCTATACAGGAAATCAGTTAGCTGCACAGGCGGCTTTAACCAATATTGAAATATTTGAGGATGAGAAGGTTTTAGAGACCCTTAGTCCAAAAATTGAGCTTCTTGCCAAACGACTCGAATCTTTTTATGAACTTGAACATGTCGGAGATATCAGGCAGGTCGGTTTTATGGTTGGTATTGAGCTTGTAAGAAATGGCAATACAAAAGAGCCGTACGAAGCTGGTGATAAAATAGGCATTAAAGTTATTATGGAGGCAAGGAGACGCGGTGTTATTATACGACCGTTGGGAGATGTTATCGTTATAATGCCTCCTCTTAGTATTGATCAAAGTCAGTTAAATACTTTACTTGATGTTATATATGATTCGATTAAGTTAGTTACGAGCAATGCCTGATTCCTCATAAGGAAAAGGGGCAATATAATTCTTAAATTTATAAATATTTTTGCATAATTATTTTATATGAAGCATGGAATTTTTGTTGTAGGAACTGATACAGGCGTGGGAAAGACTGTAGTTGCGGCCGGTTTAGCATTAGTGTTGAAAGAAAAAAAGGTTCAAGTCGGTGTTATGAAGCCGGTTGCTTCAGGATGCAGGCAAGCAGGTAAAACATTGGTTAGTGAAGACGCAGTATTTCTTATGGAAGCTGCTGAAAACCAATTTCCTGCCCTTAGTAATCCAATCCGACTCAGGGAACCACTCGCCCCTCTAGTTGCTGCCGATGCCGAAGGACTGGAAGTCGATATCCAAAAGGTTTTGTTTGCCTTTTGGGAACTAAAAAAAAATTATGATTATGTTATTGTTGAGGGCATAGGCGGAATTTTAGTCCCTTTAAGCGAAGGGTATTTCGTCACTGATTTGATAAAAAGCATGAATCTTTCTGTAATTATAGTCGGCAGAATTTCTTTAGGCGCAATAAATCACACTTTGTTAACAATAGAAGCACTGCGAGCGCGCGGAATCGAGATTGAAGGCATTATTTTAAACGGACTTAATCCCTCCAGCCAATCGTTAGCCGAGCTTACCAATCCAAAAGTAATCGAGAAATTAGGCAAAATACCCATTCTTGGAGTCCTTCCGCAGATTGAGGCACTAAGCGTAGAAAAGTGCACTTTGGGCATTTTAAAAGAGGTTTTTAAAAAAAGTGTAAAGTTTGATACCTTGCTTTCTAATATTTCAATAGGACATAAGGAATGAAAAAGATTCTTGTTGCGATGAGCGGGGGCATTGATTCATCTTGCGCTGCCTTTTTGTTAAAAAGGGAGGGATACGAGGTTTCGGGTGCTTTTATGAACCTGTGGAAGCCGAGTGGAGGCAGCACCCAATCTTCTTTAAAGCATCAAGCCCTTTACGCGCAACGTGTTGCCCGGCATCTTGATATTCCATTTCACTCTTTTAATTTTCAAGAAGAATTCTTAAGGTGTGTTATAGATTATTTTAAAACAGAATATGAAAACGGTCGCACCCCAAACCCCTGTGCTGTATGCAACCAGAAAATAAAGTTCGACCTTTTTTTAAAAAAGGCTCTTGAGGTGGGAATGGATGGTATTGCAACAGGTCATTATATTATTAGCACCTACGATAAGGAAAAGGATGCGTTTTTATTGAAAGAGGGGAAAGACAAAAGAAAAGATCAGTCATATTTTCTTTTTTTGCTTTATCAGCATCAGCTCTCCCATAGTATATTTCCATTAGGCGGGTATAGAAAAGATGATGTAAAAAAAATTGTGCAGGATAAACATTTGCCCACAGAACAGGGGAGAGAGAGCCAGGAGATTTGCTTTATTGATGATGATAATTATGTCCGATTTTTGGCTGACGAATGTGGAATCAAAAGTAAAGATGGTATAATTAAAGATACAGGCGGACGTGTTTTGGGAAAGCATAATGGATATTTTAACTATACTGTAGGACAGAGGCGCGGGCTAGGCATTGGAGCGCCTCAACCGTTATATGTCGTTGCAGTTGATAGTAACAATAATGAAGTTATCGTAGGTAAAAGGGAGGAGACTTTACGTAAAAAATTTGATGTACAGAGTCTCCATTGGATAGCGAGCGATAAAGGAGAAGCCAGTTTTAAGACAAAGGTACGTGTCCGTTATAATCAGGATAAACTTGACGCTTTGGTTGAAGTGAAAACAAATTCGTGTACTGTACAATTGCAGGGAGAGGGTGATGTTATTACCCCAGGCCAGGCCGCTGTATTTTATGAAGGAGAAACCGTATTAGGCGGTGGTTGGATTGTTTAAATGAAAAGGCAATTATCCATAAAACTTAAAAGATTAAAAAAATTAATTTCAAAGTATGAAAGTGTTTTAATAGCATTTTCAGGAGGGGTTGATTCGACTTTTCTGCTGAGAGTTGCAGTTGATGTATTGGGGATGAAAAAAGTTACGGCACTTACTGTCTATGGCGAACTTTTTTCCTCGCGTGAGATAAAAGCAGCAAAGCAGTTTGTAAAAAAAATCGGCGTTAAGCATATTCTTATAAAGACTTCTATTTTGCAGAAAAAAAGTTTCTTAAGAAATAAACATAATAGATGCTATATATGTAAGAAGAGTCTTTTTAGGCATTGTCTTAATACAGCAAGGAGTCTTAAGATTAAGACTGTATGCGACGGATCACAGAAGGATGATCTATACGCGTATCGTCCGGGAAATAAAGCGGCACGTGAGTTAAAAATCAGGCAGCCTTTGGCTGAATGTAAATTAGATAAAGAAGATATACGCATAATCTCGCGTACTTTAAATCTTCCTAATTGGAATAACCCTTCCTCTTCGTGTTTAGCGACAAGATTTCCTTACGCAAGAAAGATTTCATTACAGGCCCTTGATTCTGTGGAAAAAGGGGAAGAGGCTCTAAAGAAATTGGGCCTAGTTATAGTTCGATTACGTTATTATGGTGATGTGGCATGTATTGAAGCGGGCAGTGATGAGATACATAAATTTTTACATAAACCTTTTAGGGGAAAAAGCATAAAAGCTCTCAAACGTATTGGATTTAAGCATATTATGCTTGATCTTGAAGGATATCGTAGCGGGAAGATGGATGAGGCAACCGATAAAATTTGACAAAATCTCGAGTTTTTCATAAAATCCTACATTTGTTGCATATATGAATCTAATCATTATTATAAAGGAGCTTTGGTGAAAAGTTTTTCCGGAGGAATCCATCCTCCTCAGCATAAAGATTCTAGTTTGATCAATCCTATCAAACAGGCGTCGGTTCCGCCTGTTGTTAACATTCCATTAATCCAACACGTAGGTAATCCCTCAAAGCCTCTTGTGCGTGTGGGAGCCGAAGTAAAGGTAGGGACTAAAATTGGGCAAGCAGACGGTTTTATTTCCAGCGTAGTTCATTCAAGCGTAAGCGGAATAGTAAGAAAGATAGATTTTTTCCCACACCCTGTGCTTGGTAAGGCAATAGCCATAAGGATAGAATCTGACGGTAAAGATCAACGTGATCCCTCGATTACAAGCCGGAAAAATGTAGAATCACTTTCAGCCAAAGAGATTGTAGAAATTATTAAAGAGGCTGGCATTGTAGGGTTAGGCGGTGCGGCATTTCCCACGCACGTTAAATTATCCCCTCCTCCTTCAAAAAAAATAGATACCGTTATTATTAACGGAGCGGAATGTGAACCTTATCTGACGTGTGACCACATGTTAATGCTTTATAACACCGTTGATGTTATAAAGGGGACTCGTCTTGTGATGAAAGCTTTGGGGGCAAAAAGATGTTTTATCGGAGTAGAAAAAAATAAAATGGATGCTCTGGAATTTTTATTAAGTAAAGTTCGCGGTATGCATATTAAAGACATTAAACCAATTCCTCTAAAAGTTAAATATCCTCAGGGTGCAGAGAAACAACTCATCAAGACAATTTTAAATCGTGAAGTGCCTTTAGGCGGCCTTCCTATGGATGTTGGTGTTGTGGTTCAAAATGTAGGGACAGTTTTTGCTGTATACGAGGCTGTATATCATAATAAACCTTTGTATGAGAGGCTAGTGACTATTTGTGGCATGTGCGTTAAGACATCCCAGAATGTGAGAGTTCGTATTGGCTCGTCATTCTCACACGTTATTAATGAAGCAGGAGGGTTGATAAATACTCCTTTGAAGGTAGTCATGGGTGGCCCTATGACAGGAATAGCCCAGGAGATGTTAGATGTTCCTGTCATCAAAGGAACCTCAGGAATTCTGACTATTAATCCCGGGGAATACCGTTTCCCGAGAACACGTCCGTGTATCAGATGCGGCCGTTGTGTTGATGTTTGCCCTATGCGTCTTATGCCCAATGTAATAACATTAGCTGGCGATGCAGAAAGATATGTAAAGGCAGAAAAATGGGGAGTTAATGATTGTATTGAGTGCGGCGCATGTGCGTATGTGTGCCCTGCTAAACGTCCTATGGTGCATACAATTAAAATGATAAAAAATGAATTAAAGAGAAGGGTAGTGCTTGATAAAGAGGTAGTGAAAAATTATACATGAAT
>CAZLCT010000075.1:0-12257 GCA_964558015.1 uncultured bacterium
TAATATGTACAAAGCCCAAATCATACAAGGACTGAGCACTATTTTCTCAGGACATGAAGAACTTAATGTAGTCGTAGGCGGTGAAGTAGGACGTATCCTTATAAATGAGGTTAAGAATTTTATTAGTGAGCAATTGGTTAAAGGCGCCAGTGTTGATAATATCCGTACAGTACTTGAAGTTATAAGTACCGGAGTTATTCAAAAGAATACGGAAATGGATCGTGTTATATCTACTAAACTTTCTGAAATTAACAAGACTGGAGTATTGAGCCAGGCTTTGATAGACCTCCGTATAAATGATTTTGCTTCATATATGGCTCTTGCAAAGGTATTACCAAACTTAGGAAGTGAAGTTGCGCGCGTTATTATCGATGCTCAAGGCAAAGTATTGTCAGCTGATATAAAGAATATTAATCAAGTGCTTGAGGCCGATTCATTATTACCACAAAAACTTGATATGCTTATTAGAAATACTGATGTTGCAAAGGAATTTCGTATTGTAGCCGGTAAACTTTTTACGGTAATGGTGGAAAATAATACAAATGTTATAAGGAATTTCAGTCCTTTACAGTTAAGTAATCTCATTATGAACATGGCAAAACTTGATGTAATTAAGTTAACTTCTGATTTAGATAAAGATGAGTTTATTCAGGCAGTTTTGAATAAAGGATTGAATAACATAACTGATATAGGAATTTTCCTTGGCAATATTAACAAAGCTTCTAATTGGAATGAATTTAAACCTTTAGTTAGTGTTGTTCAGAATCGCCTTGCTGGAATCGGTACTAATATGAATGACATTATTCAAGGCATTGAAAAACAGAGCCCATGGAGAGAATATGCCCTTAATAAAGCTTTTGCAGATATCCAGGAGGCTGGTGTTCCGTTTGTCAAGGAATTGTATTCATTGTATGCTTATTTAATGCATACGTATGAAGGCAAGGAAATAGGAAAGTATGATCCTAATTCTTTTGGTGTTCAATTGGCGCAAACACTTGTATCTAAGGACGGCAGCACAACAATTCCTGAAGTTGAAATAAGGATGATTAATGATAGCACTGAGGTAGAGATTGGTGATGCATTAAATATTATACAGGACGTCAATAATTATGATTCAACTGAGGTAATGAACGCATTGATTGATGTATTCTTGTATGCAAAGAGAAAGGCTGATGCATTGCTTAATGTGAGTGTTAATGATATTGAAATTAATACGGCTGCTATTAGTGAAGTTTCATCACTGCCCGCTGTTTTGAGGCATATGGTAATTGATGAAGCGGTGAAGAGTCAGTCTTTTGATGCAGATACGTTTGTCAGTACAATTATTGATAGTTATGTTGATATTGATAAGGCTCCTCATGTAAGTAAAGATATAAGAAATAATGCTGTTCGTCTCTTAAGCACTATGGCTATTTTTGATGATGCGGTGCAGGCTGCTGTAGCCCAGAGAGTCACTACAGCACTTAGTACTGTTGATAAAGGAGCTAAGCAAGCGGTTCAGGATAATGTCTTAATGCCTGAATTTGTCAGCATGTTAGTAGATAATATTGAAACATTGAGAACAGAGCTTTCTAATAATAATTATGTGCCTATTTCACGGGTATCTGGATTAGAAGAGGCTGTATTGCTTGCTTCTTTAGGCATTACAGAGTTTACAACAGCAGACAAGCGAGAGACTCAGGCTGTTGCTCCGTTACTTGCTCAGGTATTTATCGGGTCTTTAAGCGGTATGAATGGAATGAGCCTATTGCCGTCTTATAGAACGAGGGTAATTAATAATGTTTCATCAGCACTTGAATCAAATGTTGAACTTCGAGGAGCTATGGAACAGGCATTACCTGAAGTATTCGGTCAAACTGATACCTTTAAAGTTGATTCGATAGATATGAATAATGTAAACACGGTAGAGAAACTGCTTGCAGCTTTGAGTTTAGGATTGTTGCAGAGTGATAGTACTAATGCTCCGTTGGTTGTTTCTAAACTTATACAATCAGCTCAGGCTTCTATGCAAGAGGATCAGGTAAAAGCAGCCGGAGTATCTGAGGAGGCAATTGGGGCTGATGTTTTTGATACACCATTTAACATTGCCGTAGCAAATACTTTTACAACAACTGCTGATGTTGCATTATTTATAAAGAATTCCGGTAATGTTGCACCACAATTGATTCAGCCTGTACTAGACAGAGCAATCGAACTTAAAGGAGATGCTTTACAGCAGCAAGTTGTTCTTGGCGTTGACAGCTTAGTTGATGTCAGCTCAGATACTTACATAGCAGATTTTGATACATTTGTAGAGAATATTGTTAACCTTGAAAAAGAAGAGGCAGACAGAGGTATTGTACGAATATTAAAGCAGACTCAACCCGAGAGAAGATTCATTACGTTGTCATTATGGTCTTCATTGTATGACAATATTGATTTTGACGTTTTAAATAATGAAGAACGCGGGACCAAGATTAGAGAACTTTCTGCTCTGATGAGGCAGTTCTTTACAGAATATGGCAGTATATTACATATGAGCACTGAACAGCCGATTATAGAATCTCTCAGGATAGCAGCAATGATCATGGATTTCGTTAATAAAGATACAAGACAGGCACCATTCCTGAAATCAGTTGAAGAGGATGAGAAAGATATAAGAAGGTTCGAGACAGAGTTTGAAAAGACTGCACGTATCTTATCTGCTATTACTGCGGATACTATTACACAGCTTATTGTTGAAAGGCGGGCACAGGTTGATGAGCAGCGTGGTAATTTACAGAATGTTGCACGCAAGCTACTCAACGATACAAAGAAACTTATCACTGCTTATTTAGTGGCAAAACATAATGGTAAACTTAATCTTGATGAGTTGAGAAAAGTCATGGCAGAGTTTGAATCTCTCGAAAAAGATATGCGCACAGGTAAATTAGCTGATTTACAGCGGGTCATAACACGCATTAACACGATTCGTACTGAAGGCATAGATAAGTATGTTGGTTCTATTGAGGATAAAGTATCTGAGAAGAAGACTCATGCTGATGCGGTGCGTGATTATTCTGCTGTTGTAAAGAGTATCGCCGGTGCTATGGAAAAAGATGTTGCAGTATTTGGTGATGATATCGGCTACATTAACCGACTCGGATACACTTTACAAAAAGGCATAATAGATTTTGCCGGATTCGGTGTTGCGCATGCAGACGAGATGATGACAGCAGCTCCGGTAGCCTATGCAGAGTACAATACTGCACGTGAAGATATAAGAGGTGTATATGACGCAATTAAGAATACTATGGCAATATCTGATAAATCTCGTGCTTTGCAGGAGGGAATGGGCCTATTAACAGAAAAGAAATTTAATAAGAAGGTCACAGTGGAAGAGATTGAAGATGAATTAAAGAAACGGTTTGGCAAAGGTGCGGAGAATATTATTAATATAATTGAGAAGCTTGAAGATCCTGAAGCTATTAATGTTGCGGTATTTATTACAGCACCTACTATATTAGCTGAATTTGGAAGTATTAATGATATGAGTGATGCACTTGAGCAGAAACGCGCTATAAATGAATTAAGAAGCCTGGTAGAACTTATTAATGAAATCAGCAAGCGTGATATTGATAATCCGTTTATAAAAGCCCTTCAATCCTTTAAAGACCTTTTGAGGAAAAGAGGAGTCAAAGTCTTATATACTACTGAGGCAGAAAAGGAAATTATGCAGACACTTCTTGGCAATGTAAGTTACAGTATGGAAGACTACCAGGCATCAAGCGTGAAGGAGAATGAACTGTACTTTATAATTAACAATGAAAATAATGCATTTAAGAATGCTGAGGAACATGTGCAGAAACAGATTTTCAACGTGCAGAAATCAGTCCTGACGTTTGATAAAAAAACTGGTAAGGAGACAATTATATTAAATAAGACTGTGCAAAAGTTAGTGGAATACTTAACTCCGCAGACCGTTGATGATCTTAAGGCAGTCGAGGGTTTTGGTGAACATATTAGTATTTCACAAAGAGGTGGCATTGAATTTAAGCATGAGCCTATATCCTTAGACAAGAAGCAGGCTGAGGATTTACGCGAAGATAAAGATGCTGAAATGCTTACAGCAGCATAATCCCGAATGTGGTGTCAGACACCACTTTCGGTAACGGGATAATCCCCGAAATTGGTGTCAGACACCGATTTTGAAAAGTGGCCTCAGAGCCCACTTTTGATAGCCGGGGCATGAGCGGGAATTGGTAGCAAAAACTACTGATTCCCGCTACTCATTTGGTTTTGCCACATGATGAGGTTTGTATAGTTTCCACAAATATCTTAATTTTCAATGACATATGTTCGATATAATAGTAGGAACTTGATAAGTATTTACCCTGCGTATAAAAGAGGGGAAAAAGGATGAACAAAAAGAATAATGTGGATATATTAGCCAAAGCCAAGAACAGTAACAGGAAGGAGTTTTGGATAAAACTTTTAATTTTAATTATTTTTTTAGGTGCGTTATCTTTAAGATGTTTAAACCTTTTTAAATATGACTTATGGTTTGATGAATTAATTTCCGATAGATTTTCTTTTAATACTCTGCATTCTCTCGCAAAGTTTTATGGAAAAAATACATTCTTTTATTTTTTAAAAATTATTTTCACGGATACTCACTCAGCATTTTATTACACAATAGTATACATATACAGTTTGCTTTTTGGCGGTGGGAAATCCCTGAGGATTCTCTCTGTGATATTTAGTATGTTCTCATTAGGCACTTTTTATTATTTAGCTCGTATATTTTTTACTCGAAGGTATAGTATTTTTGCTCTTTTTCTTATGGCTGTAAGCCCTTATCAAATATGGTATGCACAGGAGGTTCGCAGCTACTCTATGGCCTGCTTTTTCAGTATACTCCTAATTTATTTTTATATGCAGGCTTTGATGAAGAACAAAGTTTTATATTGGTGTATTTTTACTTTAGTGAGTGTTATGTCCCTTTATGCAAGTTATTATACTATTTTTTTACTTTTTGCATCAGGATTGATTCTCTCTTTTAAAGATTATCGAGCTTGTTTTAAAAAATGGTTGCTTTCTATGATAATTGTAGGGCTAACATTTCTTCCTTTTATATTGCCCTTTTTGATGCAATTAAATATTGTGATAAACAAATTTTGGCTGCCTTCGCCGTCTGCTCTTTTAGTTCTTTTTACAATTGCAATATATAGTTTCGGCTATTCTGCTAATTTTTTTACTTTTATCACCGGACTTTTCATATTTATATCTGTTTGCCTGTATGGAATATACGTCTCGTTTAAAATGGATAAGAAAAACACAGTTATAATCCTCTTATTCTCTATTTTTCCTTTAATACTTACATATATTATATCATTAACAGTTACATCTATTTATGTACAGCGTCAGCTTATAATTTTTTCACCATTTTATTATCTTTTGATTACTAACGGAGTAGGTGCTATAAAAAGCAAGAGACTACGTTTAGTTATAATAGCATTGATTGTTTTTTTGTTAAGCATGTCTGTGGTCAATTACTATCGCAATTACATGCTTTCATTTGATATGAAAAGAGCAAATTATTATGGCGGTGTGCATCCTAAAAAAAATTATTCTCTGATGCTGAATGAGTTGCGTAATAACTTTAAAACTAATGATATTGTTGCTGTTACTGATATACAGGCATCTGTTATTGTATCTTACTATCTTAAATATTATGAAGACAGTGCTCTTCTGGGTCCGATTTATTTTCTCTTTTATCCGGATTATATATTAAATTTTACTAAACTGGGCATGGGATTTCATGAAGCAAAAAAAGATGATTTTAGTAAAGAATATAAAGACAATGGCTTATATTGTAGATATTATTCACGTCCTGAAGGTAGTGTTTTGATAGAAAGAGCCCGGTTGGATGAGAGGGAATTTGAACGTCTGTGGCTTATTTCATCATCTTGGTGGAAACAAGGCCCTGGTTCAATTAATTCAGCTAAGGTTGAAAAATATATTTCCGAGAAATATAAAAGAAGTGTTGAGAAAAGCCAGGACGGCATTTCTGTAATGTTATTTACAAAAGAATAAGATTTAATATAAATCGGTGTAATATAAATCGGTGTCTGACACCAATATTTTTATGAAAAGAACATTATTTCCGTTTTATTCATTTATTTTATTTACTTTAGCATTTCCACATGCCAATTTGTGGCTGTTTGCATGGGTTTGTCTGGTTCCATATCTTTTCTTTATTTATAGTGAAAACAAATGGCATAAACTGATAATTATACCATCTTGCGCGTTTTTTATTCCCATGGCCTATGGCTGTTTTGGGTTTGCCTACTTTTCTTTCCTTTTTTATTTTATTTTTGTTCTATTTATGACAATTAGCATTATTCCTGTAACGATTATTCTCAAGTTTATAATTAGAAAAGGGATGCATTTTACAAATATTTTGAGAAATATTTTTATTATACTTAGTATTTCGTCGGTTTGGGTAACGTATGAATATTTTCGCTCGAGTGCGCCGATTATTAAATTTTGCGGAGGAATGCTTTTGGGATATTCTCAAACGTATAATATTCCTATTTTGCAATACGCAAGTATCTTTGGTGTGCATGGAATATCCTTTTTGATTGTTGCTTTAAATAGCGCTTTATTTTTGCTGCTAATGCCTTTGGAAGAGGGGGAAAGAAGAGAAAAGATAATTCCTTTTTTGATTATATTATTTACGATTATTTTGGTAGTTATTGGATATATCAAATCATCAATAGACATAGAGCAAAAAGAGGAGATTAAAGTTGGCATTATCCAACCTAATACACCTCCGGTTCGTTTTTGGGAGTGGAATGATCTCGATAAGCGTGAAGAAAAAGTAATTACTACATTATTTCAACTAATGAGACAAGCAGCTCTTGAAGCACCGGATATTATCATATTGCCGGAGAGGGCTTTTCATGGAAATTTTAGTGAAGGCAGCGAATACGGTGTATCTCGAATAAAGAATCTTGCCAAAGAGTTAAATATTCCTCTTATTATTGGAGCAACTTTTATAAAAGGTAAGTTTGCAAGGTTCAATAGTGCATATTTTATATCTTCTAGAGGAGAGATAACAGATAGGTACGATAAGATCGGACTTTTTCCGTTTGGAGAATATGTTCCGGCAGGTATGTTAATTGAAAAAGTTATAAACCAAACGCAGCTTTATAAGCATTTCCCCTCAGTTTTTGGTATCCAGCAGCATGCTCCTTATTTTTCTCTTGATGAATATGTAAACATTGATTGGTTGAAGGCCGGAACGAGACCTGTTGTTTTCAAACTTAATAATAAATATTCTTTCTCAACCCCTATTTGTACTGAAGATGTTCCCCCCTCAATTGTGCGTTCATTTGTTAATCGTGGAGCTCAATTTATAGCAGTTATTACTAATGACGTTTGGTATAGAAGATCATCAATGTTATATAACCATTTCTTTTGTTCTGTTTTCCGTGCTGTTGAAAATAACGTTAGTGTTGTGAGGGCTGCTAACACAGGAATATCTGCTATTATTTTACCGAATGGCCGTATTAAAGCTACTGTACGCGACAAAAAGGGAAGGGAGAAAATAGTAAAGGGGTATATAGTTGGCAGAATTCCCATAACAAATGGAAAAACCTTTTATAATCAGTATGGATATATCTTTCCTGTTTTATGTACATTGCTTGCCATTATTTTTTTTATAACATCGTTTTTTATTCCTTATAAGAAATAATGTCTCACCTTGACTGCCTTTCTGTAATTAAATCACAAAATCCTTTTTCCCCCTCGCATTATAATTTTCGATATGCTATACTTAAAATTCGAATTAACATACTTTCTGAACATAAATGGTATAAGTATAATAAGATAAAGGTTTTTTTCTTAATTCTGTTAATGCTTTCTATATATAATATATATAAGGAGTAATCATGCTTATGATTAATTATCGTATTAGGCTTAAGAAGGTGAGAAGAGCATTCATAAAAGCAGGTGTGGATTCATTTCTTGTTACAAAACCTGAAAATATCTTTTATCTCACAGGTTTTCGAGGTGATGATTCTTTCTTGTTCATTACAGAACATGATTCATATATTATTACTGATAGCCGCTATGAAAATGAACTTCGTGTAGGTACTCATGGATACAAGGTTTTTATTAGGGATAAAAACGTTTCTTTATCTACGGTTATTCAAAGCCTTCTAAAGAAAAAAAGGGCAAGAACAGTCGGCTTTGAACCGGCTAATATATCCCATTATCAGTTTAAAAAATTAAATAAAGATTTAAAAGTGAAAAAGTTAAAACCATGCTATCGCATGATTGAAAATATAAGAATGATTAAAGACGCCTCTGAAATTAAATTAATTAAGGAGTCTGTTAAAGTTGCGGAACAATCCCTCAAGGCTGTAAGTAATAAATATCTTTCAAGTAAATATAAAGAGAAAGACGTAGCTAATTTTTTGGAATATACCATGAAAATAAAAGGGGCGGAGCAGGCTTCATTCCCACTGATTGTTGCAACTGGTAAGCGCTCGGCATTTCCTCACGCCGTAAGCGGCAATACTTATATTAAGTCTAACTCTGTTCTATTAATAGACTTTGGGGCCAAGAGGAGGGGGTACTGCTCTGACTTGACAAGGACTTTCTTTTTGGGTAAAATAACCGCTCGTTTTAAACGTCTTTATAGCTTGGTTCTTGAAGCCCAGCATAGAGCGATTGATTCCATTAGAGCAGGTGTTAGAATTGGTTCTGTGGATAAAGGAACGAGAGATTTTTTTAAAAAAGCTAAAGTAGATCAATACTTTACACACGCGTTAGGACACGGAATTGGGCTCGAAGTACATGAGAGCCCTTCTCTTTTATGTACATGTACTGATAGATTTGAAGAAGATATGATTGTTACTGTTGAACCCGGTCTTTATATTAATAATTGGGGTGGTATAGGATTGAGGATATGGTACGTGTTAGGGCTGATAAATGTGAATTACTTACCTCATATCCCGCTTTAAGATTGTAATGAATAAAACACGTCTTCACTGCGTTTTGCCGTCTTAATATGTCGAAGACTATCCTTTAACCTTATCTTTAAGAAAGTGAGCGTTAGGAAATTATGAATTTAAAAGAAGTTAAAGATATTATTAAGTTAATGAAGGAGAATAAACTAACTGAGCTGGAACTTGAACAAGATGGATTTAAAATAAAGTTGAAGAGAAATAACGGAACAAGAGTAGTTAAGAAAGATGAACAAACACAGACTATGCCCATTACTATTCAACAGGTTCCTCAAGTAATGCCGCAGCAGGTCCCTCAAGACGTTGCACCACCACAGCAGGAAGAAGACCCCAATATTTTAATTGTTCGTGCCCCTATGGTTGGAACGTTTTATCAGGCCCCAGCCCCAAATGCCAAACCTTTTGTAAGTATGGGACAGGAAGTGAATGTAGATGATACCCTCTGTATAGTCGAAGCTATGAAATTAATGAATGAGATTAAATGTGAAGTTAGGGGGATAATCGTTGATATTTTAGTCACTAACGGGCAAGCTGTTGAGTTTGACCAGCCTTTATTTAAAATTAAGAAGACTTAATCGAGCCATGTGCTTTGGGCTTTGTAAAAGAAGTAACAAAATTGGTATAAAGCCCGCACGTTTAAATTTTAAAATAATAAGGAATACATAATGTTTAATAGAGTACTAATAGCAAATAGAGGAGAAATAGCTGTTCGAATCATACGTGCCTGTCAGGAGATGGGAATTCAAACAGTTGCTGTTTACTCAAAAGCTGATAAAGACAGCCGCCATGTTAAACTTGCAAACAGCGCTATTTGTATAGGGGATAGCGCAAGTTCGGAAAGTTATTTAAATATTCCTGCCATTATTAGTGCAGCTGAAATCACTGATGTAGATGCCATTCATCCTGGTTATGGTTTTTTAGCTGAAAACCCTCATTTTGCTGAAATTTGTGAATCCTGCCAGATTAAATTCATAGGACCGAAACCTGAATCTGTACGTCTTATGGGTGATAAAGCTATGGCTCGCGAGACAATGCAGAAGGTAGGTATTCCGGTCATACCCGGAAGCCAGTCGGTTGTCAGTGACCAGCAAGAGGCTTTAAAGACTGCTAAGAAGTTACGATACCCGGTTATGATTAAGGCTAAAGCCGGGGGCGGCGGTAAGGGTATGAAGATAGCTCATAACGACGGAAAGCTTATTAGTGCATTTTTGACTGCTCAGGCCGAAGCCGAAGCGGCATTTGGTTCACCTGATGTTTATATTGAAAAATATATTAAGGAACCGCGTCACATTGAATTTCAAATATTAGGGGATAGAAAAGGGCATGTAATACATTTGGGAGAAAGAGATTGTACTATTCAGAGACGACACCAGAAACTAATTGAGGAATCCCCTTCACCTGTCATAGATAATCGTCTGCGCCGTAAAATGGGAGAGATGGCAGTTAAGGCAGCTAAGGCTGTGCATTACGAAGGAGCCGGAACAGTAGAATTTCTATTAGATAGTGATAACAATTTCTTTTTTATTGAAATGAACGCACGTATTCAGGTCGAGCATCCTGTAACTGAAATGGTCACGGGAGTAGATTTGATTAAAGAACAGATACGAATCGCAGACGGTGAAAAATTATCTCTTACTCAGGATAAGGTTCGTATAAATGGCGCTGCCATGGAATGCCGTATAAATGCAGAGGATCCTGACAATAATTTCCTGCCCTTTCCCGGAAAAATTGAGCAGTTGGTTTTACCTGGTGGTAATAATATACGGGTTGACACGCATGTATACCCTGGTTATGTAATTTCACCTTATTATGATTCGATGATTGCAAAAATTATTGCATACGGAAAAAATCGTACAGAGGTTATTAATGTTATGAATAGAGCATTAGGTGAAACGGTTATAGACCCATTGAGGACGACCATTTCTTTACATCAGCGTGTCTTAGCCCATTCAAAATTTCTAAGAAGTAAATACAGTACAAGTTTTGTTGACTTTATATTAGAAGGACAAAAAAAGAAGAAATGAAACCTTCATACATTGTTTTAATAATTATAGGGGCATTAGTATTTTTAATGCTGGGATGTTTTCTTTTCTTTGGTGTGTTTGTCGGATTGAGTTCATTCAATGATGTAGTAAAAGATGTTCAGCGTCTTTATGAGCATAGGTTTCTTGCAGGACTAATAGGATTTTTCTTTTTGTGTGTTGGCTATTATGCTGTTAAAACTCTTATTAAACGTTCTTACAAGGATGAAATTTTTGTTGTTGATAGTGATTATGGTCGGACGTCAATTTCTCTTGCAGCAATTGAGGATTTGGTTAAAAAAACGTTACGCAAATACGAGAATATTAAACGGTATAAATTAAAAGTCAGTGTTCAAAATAAAGTACTGACTGTCCAGGCAAACTTGATTTTATGGATGGGGAAACCCGCCTCTGAGATTATTGAAGTACTTCAGGGTGAATTACAGAAAAAATTGACGAATTTTGTAGGCCTGAGTAATGAAAATATGAATATTATTGTAAAGGTTACAAAGGTGGTTGAAAGCAAAGTTAAAGAGTCTAAGTGAAAACTATGGAGCATCCTGCAGGCATATTAAGGGGTGCTTAACTATTTAAGGAATAATTTATGGAAATGTCAAAAGGTGATATTCAAAAGAGTATTCAAGAGAATGTTGAAGTTTTAAAAAAAACGTTTAACGATGCTCATATCGCAATTTTAATAGAAGTTGCCTCGTTAGTAGTTTCGACTATCAAAAATAATAAAAAAATTTTGCTGTGCGGCAACGGCGGCAGTGCTGCAGACAGCCAGCATATTGCTGCTGAGTTCATTGGGCGGTTTAAAAAGGAAAGACAAAGTATTCCTGCGATTGCATTAACCACTGATACCTCTATTTTAACCGCGGTTGCAAATGATTATTCTTTTGATGAGATATTTGCTCGTCAGATTGAGGGATTGGGAAATGAAGGCGATCTTTTGATAGGTATTTCAACCAGTGGAAATTCTCCAAACGTATTACGTGCGGTTAATGTTGCGGCAGGGAAGGGTATGAAATCAATAGGATTTACTGGAGAAAATGGTGGGAAACTGGCAAAGAGTGTTGATATAAATTTTTCAGTAAGCAGTAATAACACCCCACACATACAAGCAGGACATATTATAGCTCTCCATACAATATGTGAAATTGCCGAGAATGCTTTATAAATCCTCGCAAGTAATTATTTAGCCGATTGAGCAGGAGTTAGAATAATACTGTTTTTTGAGGTA
>CAZLCT010000076.1:0-11277 GCA_964558015.1 uncultured bacterium
TTGCGATACGCGAAGGCGGACGTACAGTCGGAGCTGGTGTCGTAACTGAAATAATCGAGTAACGATACACTAAGGACCACGAATAGAAACACGAATGGCCACTAAGTGATTGTAGTATTTTTAGTGGTTTTTAGTGTTAATATTAGTGGCAATTAGTGTTTTGAATGAATGACAGGAGTGGAAAGCTACTAATGAGAGAGATTATTACATTAGCATGTACGGAATGCAAAAGAAGAAATTATTCTTTGAAGAAAGATAAAAAAAAGCATCCGGAAAAAATTGAAGTAAGTAAGTTTTGTAAGTTCGATAGAAAACACACCGTTCATAAGGAAATTAAATAGGGGTCTTTCGAAGTATTTGGCCCAGATATATAAAAAAGGAAGTAGGTGTTATCCCACGTTTTATGGGCTTAGGCCTGTAGCTCTAATTGGCTAGAGCTCCGGATTCCAAATCCGGGAGTTGGGGGTTCGAATCCCTCCAGGCCTGCCGAACAGCAGTGTTTGTCAATTAGTGAGAAAAACCCTTCCATAATATTTTAAACGGATAATTAATTCCATGAGTAAGTGCAGGGAATTAAAGATTCCCTGAAGTAGGGTCTTTTACACTTTTTAAGGTTTAATGTAAATTATATGGCAAATCGAGTAACACAATTTTTATCAGAAGTAAAATCGGAACTTAAAAAGGTTACCTGGCCTAGCAAAGATGAGCTGAAAGGGTCTACTATGGTCGTTATTCTTTTAACCTTTTTATTGGGATTTTTTATCGGGACTCTTGATTTTTTTCTTTCAAGAATTGTTACATTTTTAATAAGGTAAATTAGCGAGGTTTGTAATATGCCGATGAAATGGTATGTTGTTCATACTCAAACAGGCTGCGAGACACGTATAAAAGAAACACTTATGACCCGGGCAGAGTCACAGGGAATGGAAGATAAAATAAGTCAGGTTTTAATCCCTACGGAGAAGGTTCGGGAAGTTAAAGACGGGCAGAAAAGAATTACAGAGCGTAAATTCTTTCCAGGCTATGTGCTTGTAGAAATGGATTTAACAGATGAAACCTGGTATTTGGTAAAAAATACTCCAGGTATTTCAGGCTTTGTCGGTTCTGGTTCAAAACCGGTTCCGCTTGATGAAAGTGAAATACAGACAATTATTCAGCAGCAAGAAGAAAAGAAAACGAAACCCCAGCCAAAAGTTGTTTTTGAAGTCGGTGAAAGTGTTAGAGTCAAAGAAGGAGCCTTCGCTAATTTTAACGGGACAATAGAAGAGATTAATCCTAATAAAGGCAAGTTAAAAGTGATGGTAACAATATTTGGGCGAGCGACTCCTGTTGAGCTGGAATATTGGCAGGTTGAAAAGCTGTAAGACGCAGATAATCGCAGATTGCACGCAAATAGTCGCAAATGATATGAGAATATCTGCGTGGATTCGCGTTAGATTTGCGTTAATTTGAGTTTTGAAGGAGAGGATACATGGCTAAAAAAGTAAAGACAATAATAAAGTTACAAGTTCCTGGAGGGCAGGCAAATCCGGCTCCTCCTATTGGTCCTGCTTTGGGTCAGCATGGATTAAATATCATGGATTTTTGTAAAAGATTTAATGACCAGACAAAAGATAAACAGGGATTAATTCTTCCTGTTGTTATTTCCGTATATGAAGATAGAAGTTTTTCGTTCATCATGAAGAGTCCACCTGCCGCAGTTTTACTAAAGAAAGCTGCAGGATTAGCAAAAGCGTCGGGAACTCCAAAGAAAGAAAATATCGGAACAGTTACAAAATCTCAGGTTATGGAAATTGTAAATCAAAAAATTAAGGATTTAAATACAGATAAAATGGAAAGTGCTGTTAAGATAATTGAAGGTACCGCAAGAAGTATGGGAATCGAAGTTGTGGAAGGATAAGTTATGGCAAAAGAAAGAAGCAAAAGATATAAAGCGGCAGTAGCGGTTGTTGAAAATAAAAGGTTAAAAATAGAAGAGGCAGTTAAGACGATAAAAAAGTACCCACCCGTAAAGTTTGATGAAAGCGTGGAACTTAGTTTTCAGTTAGGTATTGATCCTAAACAATCAAACCAGGTTGTTAGGGGAACAGTCAGTTTACCCCACGGAACTGGGAAAAAGGTCAAAGTACTTGTTTTCTGCCGAGGTGAAGAGGCCAAAGAAGCCGAGGAGAGCGGGGCAGATTATGTCGGCTCTGAAGAGCTTATTAATAAAGTTGCAGGCGGATGGATTGATTTTGATGTTGTTATTGCACATCCGAATATTATGAAAGAAATTAGTAAACTTGGTAAAGTTTTAGGGCCCAGAGGATTGATGCCTTCACCTAAAGTCGGTACCGTAACACAGAATATTGGAAAAGCAGTTAGTGAAGTTAAAAAAGGTAAAATAGAATTTAAATCAGATAGATCAGGTGGGTTACACCTTGCTTGTGGGAAGATTTCGTTTCAGGAAGAAAAGTTGGTCGAAAATGTTAAAGTAGTTATAAAAACTATTATTGACCATAAGCCTTCAGGTTCCAAAGGAATGTATCTGAGGAATGTTGCGTTGTCTACTACTATGGGGCCGGGTATTTCATTAGATGTAAGCGGATAAAGAAAATAATTCTAGGGAGTTTGATATGCCGGGGATAGAAAAACAATTAATGTTAAAAGAAGTGAAAGGTAAACTGGAAGGTAAGGACGTTTATTTTACTAATTTTAATAAAGTAAATGTTGAAGATTTTGGACGTCTGAGACAGGCAGTTTCAAATAAGAAAGCGCAAGGTATTGTTGTAAAAAACAGTATAGCACGAATTGTTTTAAAAGAGTTAGGGATGGAAGAGACCATTCCTGTTATTGATGGTTCGGTTTTTCTTGTTACTTCCAGCGAAGAGCCTCAGAGTGTTTCAAAAGAGCTTGTTAATTTTGCAAAAGGTCAGGAGGCGTTCAATATAAAGGGGGCTTTTATAGACGGAGACTTTTATTCTAGTGACTATGTAGTAGATTTAGCAAAGCTCCCATCACGTGAACAACTCATTGCATCGGTCGTTGTCGGTATTAAAGCGCCGATAACTAATTTTGTCTTAGGGCTAAGCGGCCTTATGCGTTCGTTTGTTGTTGTTTTAAATGAAATAAGCAAGAAAAAGAATTAAAAATAAATCAAATATTTTTTCGAGAGGAAGGAGATTTAAAATGGCGGAAGAAGCTGTAAAACAAGAGGAAAAAAAGCCTTCGGTGGAACTTTCTGAAAAACTTCAGGGCATCATGAAAACTATTGAAGAACTAACTGTGGTTGAATTGGCAACGTTAGTAAAAGCACTTGAAGAAAAATTTGGTGTATCTGCTGCTGCTCAAGTTGCTGTTGCTGCTCCGGCTGCAGGTGGTGCTGCAGGTGCTGCTGCAGGTGTGGAAGAGAAGACCACTTTTACGGTAGTGCTAGCTGCTGTAGGCGACAAAAAAATCAACGTTATTAAAGAAATTCGTGCTATTACAAATTTAGGATTAAAAGAAGCTAAGGAATTAGTTGAAGGCGCTCCAAAACCTGTTAAAGAAGGATCTACAAAAGAAGAGGCAGAAAAAATTAAAACTTCTTTAGAAGCAGTAGGGGCGACTATTGAAATTAAATAATTATCATCCTAATGTTTTAGATTCGTTTTCTTATCTAATACGACACATATTATTACCACTCGTGTGTTTTTCAACCGTGGGAATCAATATCAATAAATAAAAACGTTTTAATAAAAGGGGTTACTTATATATATGAGTACTGTAAACAAGAGGAAAAATTTTTCCAAGATTGTTGAATGTATGGATATACCGAATTTGGTTGAGATCCAGACAGATTCTTATTCCCACTTTCTGCAGTTATCAAGATCAGGTCGAAAAAGAAAAAGGCAGGGTTTAGAAGCAGCTTTTCAGGATTGTTTTCCGATCCAAAGTTTTGATGGAAGCTGCCGGTTGGAATATGTCAGATATGAGTTAGGTAAGCCTAAATATCCTATATCCGAATGCCATAAACGCGGAATGACATATGCTGCACCCCTAAAAGTTCGCCTGCGTTTGGTTAAAAAGGGTGAGCAGAAGGAACAAGAGGTATACATGGGTGAACTTCCTCTTATGACACCAAGCGGCACTTTTATTATTAATGGTGCAGAGCGGGTTGTTGTGAGTCAGTTACACCGTTCCCCCGGAGTTTCACTTGAACAGAGTATGCATCAGACAGGCAAGCGTATATTTAGTGTACGTATAATACCATACCGTGGAGCATGGCTTGAATTTGAATGTGATATTAATAACGTTTTATATGCATATATTGACAGACGCCGCAAAATTCTAGCAACGACATTATTACGTGCTTTAGGATTTTCTACAACCTATGACATTCTTAATTCTTTATATGAGGTGCGAACAATTTCTGAACTTAAGCGTGCTTCTTTTACTCAATTAAGCAAAGAAATTCTTGCTGATGATGTATATGATCAAACCTCAAACGAACTTATTGGTGCAGCGGGTGTGAGATTAACAAAAGATTTACTAGAATTTTTTATTTCGCATAATGTAAACGAAATAAAAGTAACCACGGTTAGTTATGATGATTATTGTGTTATTAATACTCTTGAACGTGACCCGTATCACAATTGTGATGAAGCACAGTTAGCAATTTATAAAAGAATCCGACCCGGTGATCCGCCGACTTTAGAGAATGCCTCAGATTTGGTTAGAAAATTATTTTTTGATGAACAACGCTATGATCTAGGTAAGGTTGGACGGTTTATGTTAAATCGTAAACTTTCCCTGGATGTTCCCTTAGATGTTACTGTTGTTAGGCCTGAAGATATACTGCAAGCTGTTGATGCATTGCTTAAATTGAAAAACGGAGTTATTAAAATTGACGATATCGACCATTTAGGTAATAGACGTGTTCGTTCAGTAGGCGAGCTTCTGCAAAATCAAGTCAGGGTCGGTCTTGCTCGTATGAAAAGGGCAACATTAGAACGTATGTCAATTTATAACCTTGATGCGGTAATGCCTCATAATCTTATTAATCCCAAGTTGGTTTCTACATCTATTAAAGATTTCTTTGGAAGAAGCCAGCTTTCGCAGTTTATGGATCAGACTAATCCTTTGGCTGAATTGACACATAAGAGGCGCCTAAGTGCTTTAGGGCCCGGGGGATTATCAAGAGAAAGAGCTGGATTTGAGGTGCGTGACGTTCACCCGTCTCACTATGGAAGAATTTGTCCTATTGAAACACCTGAAGGACCTAATATCGGGTTAATTGCTTCCCTAAGTACATATGCTCGTGTCAATGAAATAGGCTTTCTTGAGACACCATACAGGATGGTTAATAAAGGAAGAGTGAGCGAGGCGATTGAATATTTAACCGCGGATAAAGAAGATAAATATGTTATAGCCCAAGCAAATGCCCCGATTGATGGGAAGGGAAAATTTTGTAAAGATCGAATAGCATGCCGGTTCAAAGGTGATTTTCCGGAACTTCCAGGAGATAAAATTAATCTGATGGATGTTTCTCCGAAACAATTGGTCAGTGTTGCTGCTTCTTTGATTCCGTTCCTGGAACATGATGACGCAAATCGTGCTCTTATGGGTTCGAATATGCAGCGTCAAGCAGTACCTCTTCTTGAGACTGAGGAACCTATTATCGGTACTGGAATGGAGCATAAAGTTGCTAAAGACTCGGGTGTTTGTGTTATTGCAAAAACCCGTGGTACGGTAAAATCTGTTGCTGCCGATGAGGTCATTGTTGATGATGTTGTGTATAAATTGAAAAAATTTGAAAGGTCTAATGCCGGAACATGTATTAATCAACGTCCTATTGTGAGTGAGGGACAAAAGATTAAAAAGGGCGAGATTATCGCAGATGGACCTGCTACTAAACACGGAGAGCTTGCTTTAGGAAGAAATATTCTTGTTGCTTTTGTTCCATGGCGCGGATACAACTTTGAAGATGCAATCCTGGTAAGCCAGAAACTTATTAAAGATGATGTTTATACTTCAATTCATGTTGAGGAGTTTGAAATTGAAGCTCGTGATACAAAGCTAGGCAATGAAGAAATTACTCGCGACATTCCGAATGTAGGAGAAGATGCTCTTAAAGATTTGG
This sequence comes from uncultured bacterium, assembly GCA_964558015.1. Lineage (GTDB taxonomy): Bacteria > Omnitrophota > Omnitrophia > JAHJGZ01 > JAHJGZ01 > CAZLCT01. Next base: position 6,101 of record CAZLCT010000076.1, read on the forward strand.
ACGAAGAGGGAATAGTTCGCATCGGGGCTGAAGTTAAACCTGGTGATTTATTAGTCGGAAAAATAACGCCAAAGAGTGAAACTGAACTTTCTCCTGAGGAAAAACTTCTTCGGGCAATTTTTGGCGAAAAGGCGGGTGACGTTCGTGATGCTTCACTGACCGTACCTCCCGGAGTTGAAGGTATAGTTGTAGACGTGAAGGTTTTTGCACGCAAAGAATCACGTGCAAAAACAAGAGAAGAAAAACGCCTTGAGCTTAAGGAAATTGACGAGATTAAAAAACGTTATCAGGACAGAATAGATATTTTACGAAAAGAACGCCTTAACAAAATTTCTGCTATGCTTTTTGGTAAAAAGCTTTCTGAAAATCTTGTTGATGAAGTTTTGGGTGAAACTTTAATTAAATCGGGGAGAACTGTTGAGAAGAAAGATATCAAAAAGCTGGAAAGATGCGATTGGGAATCTATTAGGTTAGATGAAGAGCCTGATTTGGAAGATACAATAAAAAGAATCGCCAGAATCTGGGGTGATGAAATCGATGAGTTAATCGAAGAACGGGCTCGTGAAATCGATCGTGCAAAAAAAGGGGATGAACTACCCCCTGGGGTTATCAAAAAAGTTGTTGTATACGTTGTGTCAAAAAGGAAACTTTCTATCGGAGATAAGATGGCAGGCCGTCATGGGAATAAAGGAGTTATTGCTAAGGTTTTGCCGGAAGAGGATATGCCGTTTTTACCTGACGGAACACCTGTAGAAATTATTTTAAATCCGCTAGGAGTTCCATCTAGAATGAATGTAGGACAGCTTCTTGAAACTCATTTAGGCTGGGCAGCCAAGGCAATGGGACTTGCTATAGAGACTCCTGTTTTTGACGGTGCCACCGAATCTGAGATCAAACATATGCTTAAAGATGCAAACCTTCCTGAAGACGGTAAAATTACATTGTATGACGGACGGACAGGCGAGCCTTTTGATCAAAGGGTAACTGTCGGATACATTTATATGATGAAATTAGCTCATTTAGCTGATGATAAGATACATGCACGTTCTATCGGGCCTTATTCATTGGTTACACAGCAGCCGTTAGGAGGAAAGGCTCAGTTCGGAGGACAGCGTTTTGGAGAAATGGAAGTATGGGCACTTGAAGCTTATGGCGCTGCTTATACACTCCAGGAATTATTAACTGTGAAAAGTGACGATGTGATCGGCAGGACAAAAGCTTATGAATCAATCGTTAAGGGTGAAAATGCACTTCATCCCGGTACTCCGGAATCGTTTAATGTTCTTGTCAAAGAATTGCAGAGTCTGGCTCTTGATGTTGTTCCTGAGAGGAGCCAATTGCTTAAAAGAGTTGAAAAAGAGACTAGGAAAGAAAAGGTTAAGAAATAAATACCAAGTGTTGATTCTCATAAAGGGGAGGAATTATATATATGATTAAGCGTGATATAAATACGTTTGATATGGTTACCATTAAAATTGCTGCACCAGAAGTAATTCGCTCATGGTCAAGAGGTGAAGTAAAAAAACCGGAAACTATCAATTATCGAACGCTTAAACCAGAAAAAGACGGTCTTTTTTGCGAAAAGATTTTTGGTCCCACACGGGATTGGGAATGTAGTTGTGGAAAATATAAAAGGATTAAGCATAAAGGTATTATTTGTGACAGGTGCGGTGTTGAAGTCACACAAAGCAAAGTAAGACGTGAGAGAATGGGGCACATAGATCTTGTTACCCCGGTTTCCCATATATGGTTTTTTAAGACCATGCCGTCCAGAATAGGAAATCTGCTTGATTTAAGTGTACGTGCACTTGAGAAAGTTATTTATTATGAAGAATATATTGTCATTGATCCGAAAGAAACCGCATTGAGAAGAAAAGATCTTCTCAACGAGGAGACATATCAGAAAACCATAGAGCAATATGGTGCAAATAGTTTTGTAGCAAAGATGGGAGCAGAAGCTATTCGGGACCTTCTCACGGAACTTGATTTAGTAAAGTTAGCACAGAAATATCAGCGTCAGGTGCACAGCTCAAAATCTAAACAGGCGCGTGCACGCGGAGTAAAAATGCTAAAAATTATTGAACAGTTCCGCCAGTCCGGAAACAGACCTGAATGGATGATTATGGACGTGATTCCGGTTATTCCTCCTGATTTACGGCCATTGGTTGCTCTTGATGGGGGACGTTTTGCAACTTCTGACCTCAATGATTTATATCGTCGCGTTATAAATAGAAATAATCGTTTGAAAAAGCTTATAGATTTAAAAGCTCCTGATGTAATTATTAGAAATGAAAAGCGTATGCTTCAGGAAGCTGTTGACGCACTTTTTGATAATGGCCGCCATGGAAGACCTGTGCTTGGCGCTGGGAATCGTCCTTTGAAATCACTGAGCGATATGTTGAAAGGGAAACAGGGGCGTTTTCGCCAGAATTTACTTGGAAAACGCGTTGATTACTCAGGTCGTTCAGTTATTGTTATAGGGCCGGAACTTAAATTACATCAATGCGGTTTGCCTAAGAAAATGGCTTTGGAATTATTTGAACCTTTTATTATCAAGAAGTTAAAAGAACGAGGGCATGTACATACTATAAAATCAGCAAAAAAGATGGTAGAGAAAGTTAAACCGGAAGTATGGGATATCTTAGAAGAAGTTATAACTGAGCATCCTATTTTACTTAATCGTGCGCCAACTTTGCACCGTCTCGGAATTCAAGCATTTGAACCGGTTCTTATTGAAGGAAAGGCTATCCGTATTCATCCATTAGTGTGTGCTGCTTTTAATGCTGACTTTGACGGTGACCAAATGGCGGTTCACGTTCCCTTGTCCATGGAAGCACAGATGGAAGCCAAAATTATTATGCTTGCCTCAAATAATATTTTTTCACCGGCAAATGGAAGGCCGATTGCAACACCATCACAGGATATTGTCTTAGGTATTTATTATATGACAAAAGCTAAAGATGGTTGCAAAGGTGAAGGAATTATGTTTACTGATACGGATGAAGCCGTAACTGCATTCCTGGATAAAGAAGTTAAAATACATTCAAAGGTGAAGGTTCGTATCGGAGGTGAAATAATTGATACAACCATTGGTAGGATTTTATTTAGCCAGGTTTTACCAAATGGTTTTCGTTTTGTAAATGATGTTATTGATAAAAGCAAACTTTCTAAAATCATTGTTGAATGTTATCGTCGTTTTGGACATTATGAGACTGTTTTATTGCTTGATAGGTTAAAGACACTTGGTTTTGAAGAGGCAACAAAAGCTGGCGTGTCGATTTCTATTGATGACATTCGAATACCGGTGGTAAAAGGTGATCTTTTGGGTGAAGGATATGATAGTGTCATGAATATTGAAGAGCAGTATCAAAACGGATTGATTACTGACGGAGAAAGATATAATAAAGTCATCGATATATGGACTTATATTACTGATAGAGTTAGTGATCGAATGTTTGAAGAGTTGGATTTGTTCAATCCTATTTTTATGATGGCTGATTCAGGGGCACGCGGTTCAAAGCAACAGATTCGGCAATTAGCCGGTATGAGAGGATTAATGGCAAAACCCTCAGGTGAAATTATTGAAAAACCAATTACGGCAAATTTTAGAGAAGGATTGACTGTTTTGGAGTATTTCATTTCGACTCACGGTGCTAGAAAAGGTTTAGCCGATACAGCATTAAAAACAGCTGACTCTGGGTATTTAACAAGACGGTTAGTTGATGTTGCGCAGGATGTAATTATAACTGAAATCGATTGCGGAACATTAAACGGTATTTACATTGAGCCGATTTATGAAGGAGAAGAAATTATAGTTCCTCTTAAAGACAGAATTTTAGGCAGGTCTGCTTCTGATAATGTTGTCAATATAGTAACAGATGAAGTGATAGTAAAACCGGGACAAGAAATTACTGAAGATATCGCCGATGCAATTGAAGCTGCTAATATTGAAAAAATAAAAATACGTTCTGTATTAACATGTGAATCAAGACGCGGTGTTTGTGCGAAGTGCTACGGAAAAAATTTAGGAACCGGGCGGATGGCAGAAGTTGGGGAGGCAGTTGGTATTATGGCAGCACAGTCTATTGGGGAGCCTGGGACACAACTTACAATGAGAACATTTCATATTGGTGGTACTGCTGCTCGTGTTGTTGAGCAGTCATATTATAAGGCACGTAATAAAGGTATTCTTAAATATCAAAATTTAAAGACTGTAACAACTGAGAAAGGTGAAATTGTTGTTTTAAATAGGAACGGTCATGCATCTATTCATGATGAAGATGGACGTGAATTAGAAACATATACTATGCCTTCGGGAGCTATTCTAAGTAAGGCTGACGGTAACATAGTGGAAAAAGATGAAATTTTTGTAAAATGGGATCCTTATACAGTACCGATTCTTTCTGAAGTTTCAGGAAAGGTTAGATACGAGGATGTTAAGGAAGGTGTTACGATGCATCAAGAGAAAGATGCAACTACGGGTTTAATTGAACGCGTTATTATAGAACATAAGGAAGATTTACACCCGCAAATACTTATTTTAGGAAGTGATGATGAGATTTTAGCTTTTTATCCTATTCCGGCAAATGCTCATATTGTTGTTAAGGATGGACAGAAAATTACAGGTGGAAGTTTAATTGCAAAAACACCTCGTAAGATCGCAAAAACAAAAGATATTACGGGAGGTCTGCCTCGAGTTGCAGAGCTATTTGAAGCCCGTAAGCCAAAGAATCCTTCAATAATAAGTGAAATTGATGGAATTGTTGAATTTGGTGAGGTAACTAAAGGACAGAGAAAAATTATTATTAAAAGTTCTACAGGGATGACAAAAGAATATCTTATTCCTCACGGTAAACACTTGAATGTATACAAAGGAGATAAGGTGGTTGCTGGCCAGCAGTTAATTGATGGTCCAGTGGTTCCGCAAGATATTTTAAAAGTAGGCGGCGAAAGGAAACTCCAGCAATATTTGGTTGAAGAAGTACAAGCTGTATACCGTCTACAAGGAGTGACAATTAATGATAAACACATTGAAATTATTGCACGGCAAATGTTGAGGAAGGTACGTGTTGATGATCCTGGAGATACTAACTTTTTGGTGGGTGCTCAGGTTGATAGAACTGCTTTTAAAGAAGAAAATGAGCGTGTTGTGAAAAAAGGGAAAAAGCCGGCCAAGG
>CAZLCT010000076.1:11287-12165 GCA_964558015.1 uncultured bacterium
CAAGGCTTCCCCTATTTTATTAGGAATTACAAAGGCGTCATTAACAACTGAAAGTTTTATTTCTGCTGCAAGTTTTCAGGAGACAACACGTGTACTTACAGAAGCTGCATCTGCCGGAAAGAAAGACTATCTATTAGGGTTGAAAGAAAACGTTATTATGGGCCATTTAATTCCTGCTGGAACTGGATTTCATCATCATCAGGAGTTTAACGTTTTAAAAGAGGAACCCATTAAGACAGAAGATGATGAAGCTGAACTTGTTGTCTCCGATGAAGTATCTGATGGGAATGGTGAAACAGAAAAGGGCGACTAAATAAATATTAAATTTTTAGAAAGGAAATTTATGCCGACTATAAATCAATTGATAAGAAAGGGTCGAAAAAGAGTCAAAAGGAAAACTAAATCACGTGCTTTAGAATGTTCACCTCAAAAACGAGGAGTATGTTTAATTGTAAGAACTCAAACCCCAAAGAAACCAAATTCTGCTTTAAGGAAAATTGCACGTATTCGTTTAAGTAACGGAGAGGAAGTAACTGGATATATTCCCGGTGTGGGACATAACCTGCAGGAACATTCAATTGTTATGGTTCGTGGCGGCAGAGTTAAAGATTTACCTGGAGTTCGGTATCATATCGTAAGAGGTAAAATGGACACGAGCGGAGTTGAAAATAGAAAGAAATCTAGATCAAAATACGGTTCAAAAAGGCCAAAGCGTACTTAAAAATAATCTAAGGAAATATAAGGAGGATTATCCCTTGAGAAGGAGAAGAGCACCAAAAAGAAAAATTTTACCGGATCCTAAATATAAAAACCTATTAGTTTCTAAATTTATTATTATTATTTTAATTAAAGGCAATAAGTCAGTCGCAGAACGAATT
>CAZLCT010000077.1:0-11964 GCA_964558015.1 uncultured bacterium
TAATAAGGACTGTCTTCCCTCACACGCGCCTGGAACTTACGCTCATCCACTTTCTCCTCCTTCAAGCTTATATGTCCCTTAGGCACAACCCCTTTAATATTAATTCCATCTTCGTCGTTATCGTTAAATATTTCCATCTGTATTCGAATAATTTCATTAGAATCTCTTTCTTCATTGTATGCCACATATGAATCAAACTCTTTTTTCATATCCTCTGATAACGAATTGAGCACGATATTAAAAACATTTCCATACTCTCTCTTTGTATATATCCTTTTCCACACCATACCTGTATATTCTTTATATAACTTCACAAAAATTAACTTTTGTTGATCAGTAGATAACTGAGATTTAATAAATTCACTTATGCGCTGTAATTTAAGAGTCCAAGTTGCAACTTCATTTATTTTTTCAATATAAAATTCAAAAGCAGTCTGAAGCCCTTTTCCTTCTTTTACTTTTACTGTATTTATTCGACTGACGAGGAAATCTATCCAATTCTTTGTTTCCCATTTATTTAATTCATCTTTTGTTATAATCCCCATTTTATAAGCAAGCATCAAATAATATGGATTTAATTCTTCTCTGCCAACATTTTTGTCAAATTCAGCTTTAAATCTCTTTATCCATTCACGTGCAATAATCCAATTAATAACATTATCTCCGTAAATCTCCGATCCTGGAATTATATCTATCAAAAGTGAAGCAAATGCCTCATGTGTCTCTCTTCCTATACCTTGCGCTTTGTAATCTTCGGCTATTGAAATAGAATTCCAATATAGTTTTTTGTTATTACCAATTTTAATTTCGAAATAAAATAAAAACTTATCCCATATTGACAAATCCTCCATTAAACTTCCTACAAGATATAGCCTGACCTTATCAAACTTATCTCCTATTACTCGCATAGTTTTCTCACCAGGTTTTAGCGTACTAATGTGTTTTAAGACAATAACGTCATCATCACTAGCTTTACCTTGTACATGCATTTCATCCAATAAAGCGATCAACTCTTTCTCATTTCCTTCAAAATCAACATAGACTATTTTTCCCTCTCTTGCATGACTCTCAAATATTTCTTGTAGTTTTTCCCCATAAAACATTCTAGATGGAACCTCCAGAATTTTTTTAATCTCCTTTTCCTGGCCTTTATCCTCCTGTTTACCGGAAGGAAGTTTTATTGCTTCTAGATAAAAATCTCCGACTATCATATTCCCTCTGAAAAAACGACTTCTATTAAGCATATCCTTAAATGCCTCAAGTTCACTTGTTTCTTCCTTCATTCTAACCGCAAAATCCCCAAAACCTGCTTTCATTAACAACTTTCCCCAAAGTGTTTCAGAAATGGCATCGTGAATTACTTTTCGGTTAAAGACAAAATCATCATCAATCCCGTGTTCATATATGTCTTTAAATATTTCAAAGAGCTTCTTTCGAGTCTCAAGTTCATTTATATGAGCTCTAAACTCAGTCTTTTCACCAAACACATCATCTAATATTTCAAAAATCTGTCCTGCGATTCTTTTCTCACGTAATTCATCAGGTACGGCTATACTTAAATCATCTATTTTATTTCCTTCTATGCGAAAACCTAAGACAATCGTATCTAATATTTTTTGATCCTCTTCTCTTTTTAATTGAACGGTTACACCAATCGCACCACCGCGAGAAGAAAAATCATATTCCTGTGCAACTAATCTATACCCTTGATCCTTTAAGTATATGCCCGTTCTTTCATCGTAAGGGTATAAAATTCTACCATCATCACTCATTTTATTAATTTCATGAGAGATTTCCTTGGCTCTTTGTAGATTTATTTCAAAACTCTCATCTATTCCTTCAGAAAGGTCAGAGACAAAATCAGGTAAATTATCTAAAACCTCTCCGGAGCGTATTCCTTTATGCACTCCGGTCTGTAATATCTCCTGTTCAAATTCATTGATATCAATCTGAGAATAGTCTTTTACGCGTCCTTTTAGACTCTTTCTTACCTGGGCTAAATTATCAACCGTGCTTATTAATCTATCCTGTATATTTTTCCCTTGCACAATAGCAGGAATTTTAGATATATCTTTAAGATCTTCGCCTCTCACAGTTGCCGCTGATAATCCCACCTGAAACCCAAAACCTTCAAAATATTCGTTTACATCATTCATCGCACCTTTTAATATTTTATTAATCACATCAGGTGAAGTTATTTGATCTTTAGAAGTAATATTTTCATCAAACGAATTATATGCTGCTACATTCATGGCACGAATAACCTGATTGCCAAGCGCATGACTGAAGCGACCAAGCTTGGCATCATTTATCACCTTGAATCCAAAATGTAATACCTCATCACCATTCTCATCTGTTGCTCTGTGGGGCATCCGAGTACCTGATGCTTTAATGAAAGCCTGCTCAATTTCTTTTGATAAAGCCTGATAATATGAAGAGACTTTTATTAACTGAATCTGCCCGTCTCTTTTGTTAATTGCAATATAAAACCCGTCCAGAGGACCGCGAATAATATTAATTAAAGGGACTTGTTCATTATGTAATATCTTCTCAATAACAGTATGTAATTCATCCCTGTGTATGCACGGATATGCATTATCAAGTAAAGCAATATCAGCAAATTCTGTCCTCATTTTTTGTGACTTTTCATCGATGCTATCAAAAAATTCTTTTTCTTCATCAGATAATTCCAAATGTCTTTCAGGTAACTCATAATATCCGATTTCTACCAAGTCTTTCATATCCATAACCAGTCGGGTTTTAATATTTGATTCTTCATGCTCTTTTATCTTATCTTCAATCCTTTGTTTTGCCCTTCCCTGGGTATATTCTGCATGTGTAACAGCCCTCTCTATTCCCTCACTTACATCCATATCTGAAATTTTAGGTATTTCATTGTATAGTAAAGCGCCCACAGGAGCCCATGGCGGGAATACCTCACGTACTAAAGTGGCAGTATCGTCAGAAACATCTGCCTGCCGCAAAATATCTTTCAAAGCATCCTCAGGCTTCTCTTGCTTTTCTTTTTCAAAAAGAATAAATGTTTGCGATTTATATCTTGAACCGGATTGGACGGACATGACTACATCTTTTAAAACTCCCTCAACCTGTCTTAATTTATCCAGAGTTGCTTCATTTTTAAGCATTGCAAACCCAAATTTCTCTTTAACTTTTTCCGCAATCCTATTTTGAACATTCGTTAAAATAAAGTTAATCTCATCTTTACTTAAATATGGCGATAATAAAGCTTCAAACTCATCCCCGCTCGGGTTGTGCCATACACCCTTATTTTCATCCTGAATTATTTCTTTTGCTGCAGCTCTTACTATATCAAGGCCCACAATATCAAGAACTTCACGGCCAAATACATTATTCCTATCCCCCAATTTCATAATATCGAAAAAAGCCACCCATGCATTATTTCCGTGCTCTCTTAGAAATTCTTCAGCTTTTTGCTCCCAGTCTTCAACACTAACCCCGGCTGGAGCCATCTCAACGACACCCCTCTCCTTAAAAAAACCTTCAAATGCATTATGAAGCAGAACCTGAAACTCTTTATTATTGAGCTCCTTGAGAATCTCTTTACGTTTATCTTCCGGTGTATCAAATTTTATTTCTTCAAATTTAACGATAATATCCCGTACAGCATTTGCAACAGCTTCCCATTCTACTAATTTTTTTTCATTCTTCTTAATCGCATCCAACTGAGACAAAATCATATTCTCATCTGTAATACCCATCTTTTGTATTTCTATCTGTATAGCATCAAGTATTTCCTGTGCTACTGCTGTTTTGTTAAAATCATCAATAAACGCCGCTTTATCCGGCTGAGCCATAATATAACTTGTTAGGGCATTTATATTGCTCATAAGTTCCGGGGCCAGAGGAAAAAGTTTTCCCGTCATTTTTTCAATAAAAGGAATATCTTCATGTAAAGAGGAAATCGACGGTGCAATCACGAGGTAATTAATGTCTTTTTTACGCAGTTCTCTTGTAATTCCCTCGGTATGAAAGCCACCTGCAACGAGAATTGCGATGTTCTCTTCGATATTTGTAGGGGCGGGCCCCTGTGCCCGCCCTTTAATCCCATGCTCCGGGCGCACACGCGGGTGCGCCCCTACAGTAATTTCATGTAACACATTATCAATCAACGCTGCATTTCTTTTATCAGCAACAACGTAAAAATCCTCAACATTCCTCATAACCTCATCAAGGGTAAACCCCGTTAGAGAACGATCAATCTGTAAGTAGTTATCCGACATAGTCGAAAGTTCACTATCAGATTTTATGGGCTTATGCCCTTTCTTTGTAGAAACTTTCTCTAACGGGGTAAAAATATCATTCTCACCTTTAAACGGAATATCATATTTTTTAACTATTGATTTTATGAATGAATTGATATTGCGGATATCGAAGTCTTTCCTATGTTCATTAAAATAAGCCACTTCTTCATTAAGTGCTTTAAGCTTACACAATCTTTTTAATAAACTGAAAGTAAAGGAGTACCTGGCAAGTTCGCGTTCTTCGGAACTTTTAGCTAAACGTTCCACGATTTCTTTTGAAAGATACCATGCTTCAAGAAGCATGCGGGAGAAGTCGAGTCGTGCGTAACTTTCTAAATAAGAAAGATATTGATGAAAGTGTTTATATGAGCTGATGTCATACTTATTTTCATTTGCACAACCCCGTAAAAACTGACAGTATTCCTTCTCGGTAATATCTTTTACCTGAAATTTTTTTATGTATTTAAATAACTGCTCGTAATCATCAGGTATTTGAGATAAAGTCTTACTGAGTTCATCCTTGATTAAGTCTCGCTCATTTTGTGCTGCTTCAAAATCAATCCGTTTTTCTAAAAGAATCAATTCTTTAAACTGGCTTATGTAAGGATAAAGAAGCAAATCATCATAAAAAAGTTTGTTTGATTTCTCGAATACCTGGGTAATGAATTGAATTATATCCAAATCTCCTTCATGATAATCTGTAAGTAATGCATCAAATTCTTTAAGTTCGGGCGAATAGATATGCTCCTTCAACTGATTAATTATGGCTTCTAATTCAGCAATCTGGGCGAGTATTTTCTCCTGCTTAATTGCTGTATCATAAAATATCCTAAAATTATCATGAAAAAGCTCACGCCCCTCAGCACCGAAAAGGTTAAATTCTTCCCTTGAAGTAATCGCACTATATTCTGAAGCAGAAAAATATCCGTCACGCATATAATCATATGCAACAGTATCACGTGCCCCTTTTATGGGAAAATCCCTGTACGGTTTCATATCAAGATTGCCGACTCCGCCTTCAACCGCAACAGTTTTTATCCCTTCATTTTCAACTAGATATTTAATCAGACGCGCAATATTTTTCTGAGCCTCAAAAGAGGAATGAGCGTCTTGAATATGTATAATGGTTTTATCCGAGTTCCCTTTGTAGCGTTGTTTCACCTTTCCGTATGATTCGGGTACATTAACACGGTATACACGTCCGGGATCAGACCATGCAATCGTAGTCCATGTAAAAACACACACAGTGACCGTTGCTATCACTTTTAATCCTTTACTGTATGTTGTGTGTGTGTTTGTGTTCAACGTCTTTCTCCCATTTCTACCCCGTTAGAAATAGGAAACGCTTCAATCGATTCTTTAAATATCGCTTTCCCATTCCAGTTTTTAGATATCTTTCTCTTGCTATCGCATCATGCTTATTAATACAGGCTTCATAATATATCACTATAAAAGGCCCTCTGCCTTTAGTTGATCTCACTTCTCCATTATTATGTTGATTGAAGCGTTTCCGTAAATCGTTGGAATATCCAACGTATAACTTACGATCCAGCTTGCTTCTTAAAACATATACGTAATACATAATTTCACCGTAATTTCTAACGGGGTTAAGCCGCTACCTTAAACGCTCGTGACTTCATAACAGCAACTACGCCTTCAAGCATAGTCTTATCAATTCGGTCTATATTTTGAAATAGTTCATTTATCAGCAATAATTGGTCAACTACAATTTCAGATTTTCGTCCATCGTTCACTTTTGCAGAATCATGTGCTACAGCAAACAATGCGCGAAGTACAATATTAAAATGAATAATTCCAATCATTCGCTCGGGCACATCTTCGCTTTCACCCATGCGTATCCATGCTTTTGCATTTTCTATCCCTTCAGGCAACCTTTCTTCTGTTGTAGCAATGAATAATATATCGTAATCTTCATATTTTGCTTGTATGAAATCTTTATAATAAATAACGTGCTCTACTCCCTCTTCTCTGGCTATATCCTGCATGCGTTTGAATTCAAATTCAGTGAAATTATCATTAACTACTAGGACTTTTTGATTTTCTGATTTTATGTAATCTTCTGCTACTGGTAAAATTCTACGCATGACCTCATGCGAAATAAATTCTTTTGATATATCATTGACCTGTGCACGCACGCTGTGCTCTTCATTGTCCGTGATTATATCGATAACCTGTGCAGATTTATCTAAGAAATTCTGTACACCTAATTCAGTAATAGCGTCCTCAACTGCTTTTTGTAATTGGTTAAATGCAGTCTGGTGGGCCTTTACCGTAGTACCCCACAACTTTTGTGCTATCTCTTCTCCACGCACGTCAAATGCTGTAGTAATCGCCTTTTCTCTTGCCTCTTGCGGGTTCAGTTCGGAATCCATTATTAACTCATCCATGGTCATTAATATAATTTCTTCCAAAATCTCATATAATATGTCAATCAATACACCAAAATTTTCAGGCGTAACGTTATATTCCTCTATGGAACCAAGAATCTCAGGGAATATATCATTGACCGTACCAAATGCATTTTCTATAGCACTCGTTGACTGCACACTTTTATGCCCGGCGATTTCATGCGTGAGTGCATATTCAAGCAGATTCTCACGCGCGGTATCAATTGCTTGTTTGTAGTTTGACCAATCAATGCCTCGCTGACCCCCCACTTGTGCTCTGATATAATCTCCTTTAACTAATGAAGCACAGATATACAAAATTCCTTTCTCTTTATCAATTTGATTTAATTCCCAGGTTTTCTCATGACCGGTATCATCAACAATTATAATCTCATCGATCATAGTCCCTAGAATTGTTACCCCATAGCCATACACAACAACTCTTAGTACTTCTAGCAAATTTTCAATTTCTTGTTTTGAAAATTGTACCTTATTAGCATTAATTTTCTGCATGAGTTGTCCAGATGCATTGATAAAAATACCATCCTGCCTACTTCCCCACTCAGTAAATGCATCATCATTTCCAATTGTCGTAAAATTTTTCACACTATTATCTCTCATCCAATCCGAGGCAGGTAAGGTAAGCGATGACGGCGAAAAAACACCCGAAGCACTTGCGGCAATAAGTACCTTGTTATGGTATTTTTCGGTATTAATATACCGGCTATCAGCAAGGTGCAGATCAGGCACAGGTAGCTGAGCTATACTTCGTTGTTCTTTCCCTACATTAATGTTAATTGTATAGTCGGGATATGCGGTAATTTCATAGGTTACAGTGCTTATTTCTCCATCACGTTTTTCAATAGTGCCGGCAAAATAAGTACGCGGATATCCGATTTCACCTGTAGTATCGTTTAGATATGGTTCATCCGTATGCTCTTTATAGCCCAATGAACAAAATGCTGCAACCGGTGACTCATTGCCATATCGGTCAGACACAGTAAAATCGAATGTCCAAACTTCATCATGCAAGAATACGTAATCAGGAATATTTTCAATACCATATTCCCCGAGACCGGCAGGCATTATCGGACGGCTATGCTTCGTAATACCTGTCTCTAAATCACCTTTTAATCTAATATATATCTTATCAAGCGCATCTTGGTCACAAGAATTAAAACATGTTATAGCTGCAGCAATTTTAGCAAAATCATGCGCACTATAAATACTATCACAATACATTTGTGCTTCAGGATATTTTTCGAAATAAATATGTGCCCGCACAAAATCATTACTATAATCCTCATTGCTATATTTTTTATCTCGGAAATGCTCGAGTTCAATCAGTCCACGGCTTAACTGAGAAATGGAAAAGCCATTATCAGCGTGCAACCTTTCACGCCATTTGTCTCCTACATACAATGCCCGTTCTTCATCTTCAGGAGGAAATGTAATATTCAACCCGACATTATTTTCATTGTGCGTTGACTCATGAATAATTAGAGCTGCGGCATTCAGCACGTTTTTTTCTGTATAATCCCAGTCCGACTGAGAAAAAGCTCCCTTCCCTACACCGATTACAATTGCTTGTAATGTCCGTTCTTCGCCTGTTTCTTCATCGATGTATGTATCGGAATAACCATGTCCGGAGCCGATTTGCGAAAGAAAATCCCCATGGTCACATACAATAATATTGTCAACATACTGCATAAGGTTATCAAGTAAGTCTCTACCCCCTTCTAAATCTTCTATAGCACTAAATACATCCTGTATGAATTCTATTACCCTATCGGGATATTCAAATGTTATAAACTCATCATATGAAATATCTCCCCATGTATCTTCACTTACATAATCATAATATTGAATAATTTCATAATTCTGAAGACTCACATCTGCCCTATTCAATTTATCTAAAACTTTTTCACTCCACGAATCATTTCCTTTATCTACTGCATCTCCTTTACTGCCACATGCAGAAAAAAACATTGAAGAACCAAACAAAGAAAAAACAGTACCAACCTTAGCGGTCAATACCCCGAATGCCCTTCTTGTCATATCATGTGTTCTGAGCTGACTAATGTCTCGTGTAGCTTTAATCTTCTTCTCATACATGCTAACAAAAATAAATGCTATTCCATACATAGCTAAAAGCCCCACAATTCCCATCACCAAAGGATTCAAAAACATTGTTGATATGCTAGTCACTGCAGCATCAGGAGCATTTTTTGCAATCTCAGTTGCTCCGGCAAGTGATACATTCATAAACCATGTACCTATCATGCCTAAAAATGCAACTGAGAAAATCTTCGTGCCAACTCCTCGCGGAGTAGCGCGTGGTTTTCCTTTAATTTGTATCTCTCCATCTTTATCCTTAATGACAATGAATTTATTAATAACTTTCATAAAAATACCACCGATAAAATTTCCTACAAACAGAATAAAATTAGCACCGTTTTCAACCATTCCAATTGGTCCATGAGATCTATGAAGTGCCATCACAATTGACTCTTCAGCCGCAGATCTTAATTGCGCAGGCTTTTCTGCCATCTGTTTTTCATATCCCAACCATGTATTCAATCCCCAATGTATTGCCCACGAAGCATAAAGCATAGCGGGAACAGCATAAAACGGGAGTGCAATAAATGGAGCTACTGAAAGTGTTATAAAAAAAGGCATATTAAAGAAAAGTCCAGCAAGTGTATTTAAACCTTCATTCTCTTCATGTGTTTGACCAAAATAAAGAGCTGTGACAATACCAACAAGCCCTGCAATAATTGCAGTAATAGGATTTGTAAAGGAAAAAGCAAGCATAGTAAAGCCAGCAACAAGAAGTGGTGACTTAAATGTAATAGTCCATACATCTCTATCTGTAAGCCAGTCTTTCCAAGCAATTTTACTTAAGCGCCGCCAAAAGATCGCCTTACTAAAAATACCAAATGTTTCTACATAGGGCGCAAGTTCAGTCCCAACTTTTTCTATGCCAAGAGCATATCTTTCAACCAATCTCTTCGTCTCAGGCAAAGTGGCAGCACGTTTTATTCCAGTTACAGATTGGGATATTGTGGTGGGAACGCTTTTTGACGGAACTATTACCTTTTCATAATACCTAAAATTTTTCTGATTTATACCTTCAGTGGACATGTCTTCAAACCGAACATCTGTTTGTGCAAGCACGGGTTGAACTATCTCAATCCACATACGCTTAATCTGGCTCTGAATTTCTTTAACAGAATGCCACCCTAAACGGCTAGAAACATCCCGACTTCTTTCTGATGTCTTAAAAGTCTCTCCATCCCACCTAGTCCGGACAAGAAATGCAGCTGTTTCAGAAGTCAATGTAACACTTTCATCTACATAATCAGCAATATATTGGACAAAACTTTCGAGTATTTGATATACCCGTGCAATATTTGTGGGATCTTTTGATATTAAATCAACGACTTCGACATAAAAGTTTCCCTCACATTGATATATTTCAAACTGCAATACGACTTCTCGTTCCGGGAACAAATTTTGATCATACACTGGCATAACTGGTGTAAACGCGACTCTTGTCATTCCATCGTGCAAAATTCGAATCTCTCCACGTGCAATACTCTCTTCTTCTCGAGGAACGTATTCGCCGAATAACTCCTCATCGCGCTCATCTTCGTACCCTCTGGAAAGTATTGTCTCTTGGCGTAGCGCTTTATTTAAAGCACTATCCAGTGCACTACGTATCTCATCCGACATGGTAATCTTTTCTCCTGCAAAAACCCGCCCCTTCGGGATACGTTCAAGTTTCCGCAAATCTAGGTCCATTTTTTCAACCAGCGTACTATATAGTATAGTGCGCACCATATCTTCATTAATGACTTCCTCCACTTCTACTCGCCTCTGTAACTCATATACTAGGTACTGAAAAGCCTTCTTCAATTTAAATTCCGTTCTCAATACTTGTAACGTTTTTAACAATAAATCACGATCTGTACGCGATGCCTCTGCCTGGTTATCACGTGTTTTAAGATCTGATAACAGAGCTACGACCTCTTCATCAGTCGCTTGTAAAATAAACATCTCCATTCGTGAAAGAACGGGCTGAAGGTTAACGTCAAGATTTAATTTAAAAAGGGTACTGCTTACCTGCTTCTTTTCTTTTTTCTCTAATGTTCTTAAAATTTGTTCTTCAGTGTCTGTATCTTCAACGTCGTCATCTTCAACTTTAGTTTCTGGCCGTTCTGGCTTTTCTTCTGAATGGCTTGCAAACATTTCGTGCGTCAAGATAACAGCATCATCGTATGACATACTCCAATCACCGTTTCCCTGGGTCTTTCCGAAATCATAGTACATAGGGCCAAAATGTGTTCCTCTTTTAGTTGCAATTGCAGATTGCTTGGTACCAATATTCCGCTTTTCTGCTAACCTCCTCCCGGCAATTGCATTATATCGAGTTTTTGGTGGTAGTATAACTGCAGGTACAAATCTGGAAAGCTCACCCCACGCCTCAAGCCAAACAGTACTAAGATCAAGATCTAATCGGCTACTATATTCACCAAACACGACCACACCTTTATCAGTAAATGCTAAAACCGTATTAGCAACCATTGTTCCGTTATTATCATAGACAAGTGCAAATGCAGCATTGGATTCGAGTGCATGTGCAAGCGGCATTTCTTTATGAATTCCGGTCGGTGCAAAACAGCCAGGTACACCTACACCGGCATTCGCTTCGGCAAAGAAGTCCTTCTTAATTACCACGGTTACTTTTGTCGGTTCAGCGGAGACGACAATATCATTGGCTTCAGCCTCCATGAGTTTGATGTTGCTCAGGAGTTGTACAAGATTTTCCATTGTAGTCTTCGGAATAGCAACCGCCTTCTTCATCGTTTCTATAAACGTATTAGCTTCCTCATAGCTAGTAAAGATAAGTTCAGCAATTTCTTCTGAACTCATCCCGTCAGGAGTAAAGTTAAGCTCCTGCGCTACTTCGATTATTTGATGGGCTTCCTGACTGATTTTCTCATTTAACTTCTCCAGTTGCCTTGCCTCTGAGGCTGGTAAGGCCTCTGTTTCAAGGAAAATACCTTTTCGCCAAAGATCTTCGCTATATCCTTTTGCCCGTAGTTTACTGATTTCTCTCTTATTTTTCTCATCCTGCAATAAAGCTTCGAGCACGGCGCTTTCATCACCACCCGTAGTTACAAACGTTGTTAGGAGACCTTTTATCTTTTCTTGCATCGTCTCCTTGTAGACACCCTTAATGGTGAAGTAGAGATTACAAATATTCAGTA
>CAZLCT010000078.1:0-11459 GCA_964558015.1 uncultured bacterium
AAAGAAGAGGCGTTTAGGGAAGTGAGGGGAAAGACACAGATTGACACGGATCCGGCTTCGCCATCCAGGCTACGCCGCGACGGGTAGAAAATAGATTGTAGGGGCGAGGTTGCCTCGCCCGACACAAAATTTAACCGTGTACCACCTACGAGGTGGTGCAACCGGTAGAGTTTTTAAATAAGGAGTGATATGCGAATTATAGCGGGCAAATATAAATCAAGGCGTTTGAAACTACCCAAGAAAAAATCCATTCGGCCTACAATGGATCGCGTCAAAGAGACACTGTTTAATGTAATAGGTCAGGACATTTCGGGAAAACACGTATTGGATTTGTGCGCCGGGTGCGGCAGTTTGGGATTCGAAGCATTAAGCCGGGGGGCGCAATCAGTCTGTTTTGTTGATAATGACCCGTCCGCAATTCAGTGCATAAAACATAATGCAGAGCTTCTTAAGGCCGAAGATTTGGTTACTATTATAAAGAAATCTGTATTAATAGTTGTTCCTCTGCTAAAGTCAAGAAATAAAATATTTGATTATATTTTGTTTGATCCCCCTTATAGAGGTATATTAACAAAAAAAACCTTGATGAAACTAAACCAGTTTGATATACTTGCGCCCTGTGGAAAGATTATTATAGAGCATTCTGCTCATGAAAATATTACCGAACTTGAACGTTTTGAGTATATTATGTCTAAGGAGTTCGGAGAAACACGGTTAACATTTTTAGGCTCGAATCATTAATGTTGAATAGTCCCATTTGCTTACTATTTGGGGCCTAAATTAAGCAAAAGTTATTGTTATGAAGAAACGGGCTATTTATCCGGGTACATTTGATCCAATAACAAACGGCCATTTAGATGTCATTAAACGGGCTTTGGAGCTTTTTGATATTGTATATGTGGCTATAGTGCATAATGTTTCCAAGAAGACCCTTTTTACGCCTCAAGAAAGGCTTACTTTAATTAAGGAGGTTACCAAAGGGGTTAAGGGTGTAGAAGCGGAAATCTTTCAGGGATTAGTAGTGGATTATGCTAGAAAGAAGAATGTGCGCACTCTAATCCGCGGGCTCAGGGCTATTTCTGATTTTGATTATGAATTTCAGATGGCATTGACCAATCGTAAGTTAAGCAAATCGGTTGAGACCATTTTTCTCATGCCGTCTGAGGATAATTTTTATATATCGTCAAAACTTATAAAAGAAATTGCAGTTTTAGGTGGAAGTGTAGAGCAATTTGTACCCCGGCCTGTGGCCAAGGCGATGAGGAAAAAGATTTAAGACATGGATTAAGTAGCTCATGGCTCATAGCTCATTGCTCGTAGGGAGAGGACACTAATTTACACGGATCCGGCTTCGCCATCCAGGCTACGCCGCGACAGACCGGATGGACCACCTCGTAGGTGGCGCAGCCGGTAGAATTTTTAAATATTGTAGGGGCGAGGTTGCCTCGCCCGAAACAAATAAATATAAATTATATATATGATTATTGATCTTAGAAAAATAAAGGATGAAGAGGAAGTACCACTTTATCATCAATATGATCCCAAGTGCGAGGAATTAGAATTTGATGATTGTCATTACAGCGAAAAATTAATTTTCGAGGGCAAAGCGTACCGGTCTAGTGATGCATTAAAAGTTGAGGGGCGTCTCACCAGTAAGTGCAAGGTTAATTGTTCACGGTGTTTGTCGCCGCTTAATATTAATATTGATGAGAAATTTGACTTTGTATTTGACATTAAGGGAAAACATCATATCGATATAACAGGAGATGTTAGGGATCATTTAATATTTTTGCACCCTCAGCAGTATCTGTGCAGTAATGAATGCAAAGGATTATGTCCACACTGTGGTATGAATTTAAATAAAGGTACTTGTAATTGCTCGGAGATTAAAACGGGGAGTAAATTCAATAAATTAAAAGAATTATTTAATGAGAAAAACAAGGAGTCATGAATTATGGCACATCCAAAACGGCGACATTCAAATACGCGCACAAGAACAAGACGTGCGCATGATTTTATAAAGCCGAAATCATTATCTGTATGTTCGAATTGTGGAGCAAAGATAATTCCTCACCGTATCTGCAAGGCGTGCGGATATTATAAAGGAAAACAAACAGTAATGATTAAGCTTGATAAAAAGGCGGAAAAGAAATCATGATGAGAATAGCGGTTGATGGTATGGGGGGTGATTATGCACCTCAGTCCACTGTAGAAGGTGCGGTGGAGGCAGCCAATGATTTTGATTTAGACGTTGTTATTGTGGGACAGGAGCATATCATCAAGAAAGAGCTTCAGAAACATAAGGTTACTGCGGGACGGCTTTTTGTACAGCATGCTTCGGAGGTTGTCAATATGAGTGATTCTCCGGTAACTGCTGTAAAAAAGAAAAAAGATTCATCTATTTCCGTATGTATAGATTTATTAAAAAAGAAGGAAGTAAATGCGGTTGTAAGTGCAGGTAATACAGGTGCGGTTGTTGCTGCCGCCTCATTAAAATTAGGATGTTTGTGCGGAATTAAACGACCGGGTATTGCTATCAGTATGCCCACCATACGCGGTGTTTCAATACTTATGGATGTAGGTGCTACCATTGATTCACGCCCCGAACATCTTCTCCAATACGCTATAATGAGCGATATTTATGCCAGGGCCATTCATAAAAAAGTTAGACCCACCATAGGACTACTAAATATAGGCGAAGAAGAATCCAAAGGAACCGAGTTATTAAAAGAAACCTACAGATTATTACGCGATTCTAAGCTCAATTTCATAGGCAATATCGAAGGACGTGATATTTTTTCAGGAAAAAGTGATTGTATAATATGTGACGGTTTCGTTGGTAATGTTGTGCTTAAAGTTATTGAAAGTATTGCTGACACTACAATTCATATTCTAAAGAGGGAACTTAAGAAAAATATTATTTCCCAAATAGGAGGCTTGTTTTTAAAAGCTGCGCTTAATTCATGGCAAAAGGAGACTGACGCGTCCGAGTTCGGAGGAGTTCAACTTTTAGGTGTAGACGGTGCAGTTATAATCGGGCACGGAGGTTCGAATACCAAGGCAATAAAGAATGCTGTCAAATCTGCATCGCAATCTGTTGAATTAGAAGTTAACAGGCATATTGTTGATGAGATTAAAAAACAGGAACAGGTTAATAACAATAATTTAAAAGAATAATATTATGAAAAAACACACATTTACCGGAAAAGCTTCAATAGTAGGATTAGGATATTATGTGCCGCCAAAAGTTGTGACAAATCATGATATGGAGAAAATTGTTGATACAACCGATGAATGGATTACCACGCGTACAGGCATAAAAGAACGTAGAATTGCCGAAGCTGATATAGCATCCAGCGACCTGGGTAAAGAGGCTGCTATGCGGGCAATAAAAGATGCCGGAATTACTCCTGAGGATATTGATCTTATAATAGTTGCTACTATATCTCCTGATATGGTTTTTCCATCTACAGCATGTGTCTTGCAGGAGAAAATCGGTGCAAAAAACGCATCTGCTTTTGACATTAATGCCGCATGCTCAGGTTTTCCGTATGCGTTAACAGTAGCAAGTCAGTTTGTAGTAACCGGGTTTTATAAATATGTACTGATCGTGGCTGCCGAGGCACTTACTCATTTAGTAGACTGGCAGGACCGCTCTACATGTGTTTTATTCGGGGACGGTGCAGGTGCCGCTGTAGTTACTAATTGTAATGATGGGGATGGGTTATATGCTTCCTATATAGGAAGCGACGGAGGGTGCGTCGATCTATTGAAGATGCCGGCAGGGGGATCTGCTTTGCCTGCCACTCATCAAACAGTTGATGAGAGGCTCCATTATTTAAAAATGGCAGGAAATGAGGTTTTTAAAATTGCAGTTCGTACTATGGAAAAGGCAGCGCGAGAAGCAATTGCTATGGCGGGGCTCAAAGTTAGTGATGTTGATTGTCTAGTTCCTCATCAGGCTAACATGAGAATTATTAAGGCCGTATGTGATCGCCTGGAGATCCCTATGGAAAAAGTTTTTGTTAATGTTAACAGATATGGCAATATGTCTGGTGCCTCAACCATTGTTGCACTATGCGAAGCAGTGGAGCAGGGTGTGATAAAAAAAGGTTCTGTCGTAGTTATTGCTGCTTTCGGTGCCGGTTTTACATGGGGAGCGAATCTGATTAAATGGTAAAGGTCGGATTTCTTTTTGCTGGACAGGGTGCGCAAGCAGTGGGTATGGGACGTGATGTTTATGAAGCGTCTGCCAGTGCACGTGCCATATTCGATAAAGCAAATAATATAACCCAATCTGATATAGCCAACCTTTGTTTCAATGGTCCTCAAGAACTTCTCACACAAACAATTAATGCGCAAGTTGCTATTTTTACCACAAGTGTAGCAATACTAGAAGTTATTAAAGAACGTTTTCCCCAGCTAAAGCCTTCGCTGAATTGCGGGTTAAGCCTTGGTGAATATAGTGCATTGGTCTCAGCTGGTATTCTTGATTTTGAGACTGCATTAGGTATCGTGAAGAAACGCGGTGAACTTATGGAACGTGCAGCCGCCGAGAATCCCGGAGGCATGGTTTCTATTATAGGATTAGGAGAGGAACAATGCAGGGAAGTTGCGCAAGAATGTGATGTTGATGTGGCAAATTACAACTCACCCGAGCAGATTGTACTCTCAGGGCTTAAACAGAATGTTGAGACGGCACGTGATAGTGCATTGGCAAAAGGGGCTAAAAAAGGAATAATTTTAAATGTGAGCGGGGCGTTTCATTCACGCTATATGAATAGTGCCGCCCACGGCATGAAGGATATATTATCTGGCGCGATGTTAAAACAGCCAACGTCAGGTTTTATACCAAATGTTAAAGGAGTATTTGAAAATAACGTAGATGAAATTAAAAATGATTTAGTCCAACAAGTATCAAATTCAGTTAAGTGGACCCACACTATGCAGTTTGCCAGTTCTCAAGGTGCAAAGCATTTTCTGGAAATCGGAGTGGGTAAGGTATTAAAAGGACTGGCCAGGAGAATTGATAAAGATTTATCTGTTCTTTCAGTTGAGAACATGAAGCAGATAGAAGAGATCGGGGAATTTGTTAAATAGGTTTTTAAGACACGAATTTACACGAATGAAATACTGATTTACACGGATCCGGCTTCGCCATCCAGGCTATGCCGCGACGGGTAGAAAATAGATTGTAGGGGCGAGTTTCCCGAGCCCGAAATAAATGATTGTAGGGGCGCACCTATGTGTGCGCCCGGCATAAGCTGATAGAAATAATGGAGGAAAATGTTATGGATTTAAAAAATAAGATTGCATTAATTACTGGAGGTGCGCAGGGAATCGGAAAAGAAATTGCATTAACCTTTGCCGAGGCAGGAGCAAATATTATTTTATGTGATGTAAACGAAACAATACTAGATGAAACCGCTGCTGAAATAAAAAACAAAGGGCGAGATGTGTTAGCATTAAAAGCTGATGTTACAAATGCCGAGGAAGTTGATGAAGTTGTTAGAAAAAGTCTTGACAAGTATCAAAGAATCGATATACTTATCAACAATGCGGGCATAACTCGTGATAATTTGCTCGCTAGGATGAGAGAAGAAGATTGGGATATCGTTCTTTCAGTTAATTTAAAAGGCGTATTTTTGTTTACTAAATCTGTTGCCCGCCCGATGATGAAACAACGACAGGGTGCAATTATTAATATTGCATCTATTATCGGCCTTATCGGGAATGCAGGTCAGGCAAATTATTCAGCTTCCAAAGGTGGTGTAATAGCACTCACAAAGACAACTGCTAAAGAACTTGCTAAAAGGAATATTACAGTGAATGCGATTGCACCTGGTTTTATTAAAACGGCTATGACAGACAAGCTGCCTGAGGATATTCGCAATGAGATGTTAAAATTGATTCCTGTACAGCGTTTTGGTAATCCGCGTGATGTTGCGAATGCCGCATTATTTTTAGCTTCTGATTATGCATCATATATCACCGGACAGGTTATTACTGTTGACGGCGGTATGGTTATGTAATCTTAGTTAAATAAGGGCAAGGACATTTTGATAATATATTAATAAATAAGAGAATTAAGTAAATAAGGATATAATTTTACTAGCTGGATTTTAAAAAGAAGGAGAAAAAAGAATGGCCTCAATGGAAAAAGTTACAGAGATAATTGTTGAACAATTAGGCGTAAAACCTGAAGAAGTTACTCCAGAAGCATCGTTCGTAGATGATTTAGGAGCAGACTCACTTGATACAGTCGAGTTGGTAATGGCATTTGAAGAAGAATTTGGTGTTGAAATTCCTGATGAAGATGCTGAGAAGATTCAGACTGTTGGTGATGCTGTTAAGTATATCGGTGAAAAAACAGCAAAACAGTAATTTCTGTTCTTAAGGCTATTTAAATACGACGTGAAAGAGTAACGATGAAAAAGAGAGTTGTAGTTACTGGCGTTAGTGCAATAACGCCTGTAGGTAATAATGCACATGACTTTTGGAAGTCAATCATTGCAGGGAAAAGTGGCACGGGTCGTGTTACCCAGGTTGATCCTGATAAATTCCCATCGAAAGTAGCTGCTCAGGTTAAAGACTTCGATACCACGAAGTACATATCTCCCAAAACAGCACGCAAAACTGATTGGTTTGTCCATTATGCACTTGCTTGTGCCAAGATGGCTATTGAAGATTGTAAACTCGATCTTAATTCAATAGATCATTTTCGGTGCGGTGTAATAATAGGAAGTGGCATAGGCGGATTGCGTGTCACAGAAGAGAACCATCAAGCTCTTTTGGAACGCGGGCCGTCCCGAATCTCACCATTTATGATACCCATGCTCATTTGCAATATAGCTGCTGGTATGGTTGCTATTGAGTATTCGTTTAAAGGTCCGAATTCCTGTCCGGTAACTGCTTGCGCAACTGCATCACATGCTTTAGGGGATGCTTTTAAAATAATTCAGCGTGGTGATGCTGATGTGATGATTGCAGGAGGGTCTGAATCATGCATAACCGAGTTAGGGTTTGGAGGTTTTTGCGCGATAAAGGCATTAAGTACTCATAATGATAATCCTGAGACTGCATCACGTCCATTCGATAAGACACGAAATGGATTTATAATGGGTGAAGGAGCCGGGCTTGTTATTTTAGAGGAGCTTGAACATGCAAAAAAACGTGGAGCAAATATTTATTGTGAGATGGCAGGATATGGTATGAGTTGCGACGCTTATCATATAACAGCACCCAATCCTAACGGAGAAAGTGCAGCTCAATGTATGAGATGTGCTATTAAAGATGCGGGTCTTAGGCCTAAGGATATTACATATATAAATGCTCATGGGACTTCAACACAGCTTAATGATGCAATGGAAACCAAAGCTATTAAATCTGCATTTGGCGAGGAAGAATCACGGAAAGTCATTGTCAGTTCTACAAAGTCGATGATAGGTCATTTGCTGGGTGCAGCAGGAAGTGTTGAAGCCATTGCATGTATATTTGCAATAAAAGAAGATATCATCCCCCCTACAATAAATTATAAAACCCCTGATCCTGATTGTGATTTGGATTTTACGCCGAACGAGGCACGAAAGGTCGTGGTTAATACTGCCCTTTCAAATTCTTTTGGCTTTGGCGGACATAACGCAAGTATAGTGTTGAAAAAATTCCTTCCTTAAAAATTATATTCATACAATTATATAGTGAGAACATATATACAATAATACTAACCGGTTGCACCACCTGTGAGGTGGTGCAACCGGTTTAAATATAATGGTAAAATATATTGACACTTTTTGGAATCTTATGTTAAACTACCAACTTTGTTCATCGAAATAGATGTAACAATACTGATTTGAGCAACTTAACTCCCGTTAGAATTTAGTACGGTTTGTAAAGCAACCATTGGACCACCTCGTAGGTGGTGCAACCGGTTGGAATCTTTAGAGGGTTTAAAAAGGAGAATGAAATGGATTATTTATTTAATGAAATGCAATTAATGGTACAAGAGGTGGCACATAAGATTGCTGAGGAAAAGATTCGGCCAATAGCGGCTGAACATGATGAAACAGGCGAATTTCCATGGGATATTATGAAAGTTCTTGCGGAAAGTGATCTTTTCGGGGTTTATATTGACGAAAAATACGGCGGCATGAGCGGAGGTGTTACAGAACTTGCAATAGCTACTGAGGAACTTTCGAAAGCGTGCGGCGGTATTGCTGTATGTTATGCTGCCAGTGCTTTAGGTACGTATCCTATTATATTATACGGTAATGAAGAGCAGAAGGAAAAATACCTTCCTGAACTTGCATCTGGTAAAAAGTTAGCTGCTTTTGGTTTAACAGAGCCGAATGCCGGCAGTGATGCGGGTGCAATAGAGACAACTGCAAAGAAGGATGGGGATTATTATATTTTAAACGGTACAAAGCAATGGATTACTAACGGCGGCGAAGCGGAAATTTATACAGTTGTCGCTAAAACAGACAAACAAAAAGGAGCACGCGGCGCAAGTGCTTTTATTGTCGAAAAAGGTACTCCTGGCTTTACTTTCGGAAAGAAAGAAAACAAGATGGGGATACGTGCATCAGCAACACGCGAGCTTATTTTCCAGGATTGCAAGATACCTAAGAAGAACTTAATCAGCCGTGAAGGGGTTGGTTTTATTGTTGCCATGAAAACTTTTGATATGTCAAGGCCGGGTGTTGCAGCTCAGGCTGTGGGTATTGCAGCTGGTGCTCTAGATTTGGCAGTCCAATATGCGCGTGAGCGGGAACAGTTCGGCAAACCTATAGCTGCCAATCAGGGAATTCAATTTATGTTAGCAGATATGGCTACTAAAGTAGAAGCATCGCGTGCTTTAGTATATTCGGCTGCTCGTATGATTGATAGTGGAAATGACAAGGTTGCCAAGGAATCTGCTATGTCGAAACTTTTTGCCTCGGATGTTGCCATGGAAGTAACCACTAATGCGGTGCAGATATTCGGCGGATACGGGTATATGAAAGAATATCCTATTGAGAAATATATGCGTGATGCAAAAATTACTCAGATTTATGAGGGAACAAACCAAATTCAGCGTGACGTAATAGGTAAAAACCTCATAAAAGAGTCGGCGGGGAAGAAGAAAAAGTAGTCGAAGAGGGTATAACTGGAAGGGCTGTTTAGCTGCTCAGCTTATTAGCTGCATTAGCTGGTTAGTTTTGAAGTCGAAAGCTGAAAAGCCGAGAAGCCGAGAAGCTAATAAGCTGATTACTAACTACATTTAGCAGGAAATAAACCAATGAACATTGTTGTATGTATAAAACAAGTACCGGATACCACGGACGTAAGAATTAATCCAGAAACGAATACACTAATTCGTGAAGGGGTTGCTTCTATTATAAATCCTTTTGATATGTATGCTATTGAAGAAGGCCTCCGTTTAAAAGAACGTTTAGGCGGCAAGGTTACTGTTATTACTATGGGGCCTCCGCAAGCAGAAGAGGCACTGAGGGAAGCGATTGCATTAGGAGTTGATGAAGCTGTTTTAGTATCTGACCGGGCTTTCGCAGGAAGTGATACATGGGCAACAAGTTTTACAATTGCAGAAGCAATTAAAAAACTTAATGGATGTGACCTGATTATATGTGGCAAGCAGGCAATCGATGGAGATACAGCACAAGTCGGACCGGGTATAGGAGTTTTCTTAGATATACCGCAAATTACTTTTGTTAAAAAGATTGAAGAAATTAATGAAAATACACTTAAAGCAGAGCGAATGACAGAGGAAGGGTATGATGTCGTTCAATCACCCCTGCCGTGTCTATTGACAGTGGTTAAGGAGATCAACGAACCGAGGCTCCCGTCATTGCGTGGTAAAATGAAAGCCAAAAAGGCACAAATTAAAAAGATGACAAACGCCGAGTTAGGCCTTGACGTTAATGATATCGGGTTAGAGGGTTCGCCTACTGTTGTTAACAAAATATTTACCCCTCCTGTGCGTGAGGGAGGACAAATGCTTGAAGGGGAGTTGCCTGATGTGTGTGATAAGGTCGTTAAATTGTTAAGAGGAGAATTTTAAAAAATTAAGCTTGTTTTGTATTTAAATGAAATTTTATACCTATGAGCATCGAAATTATCCAACAAAAATGTGTAGGCTGTAAATTATGTATTGCGGCGTGTCCTTATGCCGCTATTGATATGGTTAATAACGTAGCGGTTATTAATTATGATAAGTGTACTTTATGTGGGGCATGTGTTAATGAATGTAAATTTGAAGCCATAATACTGAGGCGGCATCATGAAGACATGGAGAAATTAAAGGCTTATAAAGGTGTATGGGTTTTTTGCGAACAGAAAAAGGGCCTATTACAGAGTATTTCATACGAATTGCTGGGTGAAGGCCGCAGGCTTGCCGATCGTTTAGGAGTTGAGATGTGCGGTGTACTGTTGGGTGAGAATATTAAGAAAAGCGGAGGCGATATTATTCACCGCGGAGCTGATAAAGTATATATTGTTGATTCGCCTTCTTTAATGAATTATCAAGACGATCCTTATACAAATGTTCTTGTTGAATTGATTCAAGAATATAAACCGGAAATTATGCTTATAGGAGCAACAACTATCGGAAGGTCATTAGCACCGCGTGTTGCAACAAAGATACGAACAGGTCTTACTGCTGATTGTACCTCGCTGGATATAGACGATGAGACCAGAAATCTTCTCCAGACGCGGCCTGCGTTTGGAGGTAATATTATGGCGACTATTTTATGTACTGATTATCGCCCTCAGATGGCAACGGTTCGCCATAAGGTTATGAAGGAATCACCTATTAATAAAAAACGTCAGGGTGAAATCATTATAAAAGAATATCCTCATAAAGCGCCCGCTTTAAAATCCAGAACCAAAATTGTGGATATAATTGAAGAAGTTGAGGCAACAGTTAATATTGCAGAAGCTGACATTATAGTCTCGGGTGGCAGGGGGATTGGAGGACCTGAGAATTTTAAGATAATCGAAGAACTGGCACAGGTGCTTGGCGGTGCTGTAGGTGCGTCACGTGCTACAGTTGATGCAGGCTGGATTCCTTATTCCCATCAGGTTGGTCAAACTGGAAAAACAGTATGTCCGAAGATTTATTTTGCCTGCGGTATTTCCGGACAAATTCAACATTTGATAGGCATGCAGTCATCCAATATAATTGTTGCAATTAATAAAGACCCCAGCGCACCCATCTTTAAAATTGCTACATACGGTATTGTCGGCGATGTTAAGGAAGTAGTTCCTCTTCTTACTCAAAAGTTTAAGAAATCCCTATCAAAGTAAATAACTATCCCGAATTACGAAGTTCATTCCCAAACGAATAACCTGAAAGTGCTGTAAACATTGGCAGGGAAGTACTGTGTATGGATATTTTTCTTTTGAAAAAATGTTAAAAGCATAGTACAATTACACAAAAATATAAATATGAATATTTTTGAAAGTTA
>CAZLCT010000079.1:0-11297 GCA_964558015.1 uncultured bacterium
CGGCAACAAATACAATTTTATTAACTTTTTTACTCAATCGGCTAAATAATTACGATAAATAGATGTTAGTTATTAATATGTAATGACTTAGGTAGGTTATCTATAAAAAAATGAGATTACATGCAGGAAAGAATAATCTTAAGGAAAAGAAAACCGACGATAATAATTAAGACAATGTTGATAATATTTCGCTGATAATAAAAGTTTAAATTCATAGTATTTTTATGAGATAAGCAAGGAAAACTTTTTCCTTTTGTACCGAATAATAACTTCTTCAGGATATATGCCGATGACTGTTGCACCGTCAATAGTATCACCAATTCCCAAAATTGCCCCATTAATAATCGTGACAGGCGATACATCATCATAAATTATACCGGTACAGATAAACTTTTTGGAAAAGATATTTGATAAGGATAAAAAATCAAAATTATCTTTGACCGAAGATGTATCCACTACTTTAACTGCACTCCTCTTCACTATCCGTGCACTTTCTACTTTTCGGGGAACGCTAGGAATAGTTTTTTTATTAGCAACCATGGTTTTTCTCATATTAATATCATGTAAAAATGAAAATACATTTTGAAAAAAATAATAATTCCCGGCCACAATAAATACCGTAATAACAAAAAAAAGTACAAAATTAATAAAAATGTTTAAATGTCTATACTTTTCATAATGTATTTTAGTAATAAAATGATGGGTTGGTTCTGCAGTATGGGCTTTAATTGCTCTTTGTTGTTCTTCTTGTACTAAAGAACTCATTTTTTTAAATGCATTCGAATTTTTTACAAAAGTGTATTTCTTTTGTTCCTTTTTATGCTTTTCTTCCTGAAGTTTTTTCAACGCATTATGAATAATACTCATATAATCGTCTCTATAACTATTTACATTTATATATTCTTAAAAAAGTAGGACAATCTTTAAACCCACCACCTCTTATGTATATATTTCTGTCATGATTGTATGACGGACATCGGATGGTACAAATCCTTCTATTTCACGGATTGCTTCTTCAACGATTTGATAAATAATATGTTTGGTTTCACGAACAAATGCGGCTAAAAGCACTTTATCACATAAAACGTTAACAAGGCGAGGAATACCCTTTGAGTATTCATAGATGCTCCTGATGGCCTGTGAGGTAAAAATAATTTCCTTCTCACGAGCCCCCGCCATTTTTAAACGATGATAGATATACTCTTCGACTTCTGTATAATCAAGAGGAGTAAGATGATACCTTACCGCAATCCTCTGGCGAAGCTGTGTTAGGGAAGGGCTTTTCAATAAGTTTTTCAGTTCCGGCTGACCGACTAAAACGATTTGAATAAGCTTTTGTTTTTCAGTCTCCAAATTAGAAATAAGCCGTATCTGCTCTAATGCTTTGGTACTTAGATTCTGCGCTTCATCAATAATTAAGACTGCATTTTCTCCTTCTCGTAATACATTCAGAAGAAAATTATTAATACCGTCAAAAAGTGCCTTTTTGTTTCTTCCCTTAACTGCTATTCCAAAATCTTCGGCTATCGTCTGCAATAACTGCACACCTGAAAGATTGGGATTTAGAATAAGTGCTGTGCGTGCCTTATCTTTAATATTTTCTAAAAAAAACCGGCATACGGTTGTCTTCCCTGCACCGACCTCGCCTGTAACCTCTATAAATCCCTTACGCCACTCTACTCCGTAATGCAGGCAGGATAAAAGTTCCATGTGTCGTTTACTAAAATACATAAAGTGAGGGTCAGGCGTCATATTAAATGGTGCTTCGTGAAAACCAAAAAATTTTTTATACATAAAATACCCTTAATTCCTTGAAATTATAAATAACAATATTTTATTTTTACTAATACACTATTATAAAACTATCTGAATTAATTCCTAGTACATTTTCTTATCGGATAATCCCCAACTCTAAAACTTTACCGTTTTTTCTCAAAACAGGTACATGGAGTAAAGGCTTCTTTGAAGGAGCTTTGATTTCTTTTTTATTGTTTTCAATATCACGTATATAATAACGTTTACCTACAAAATCTTTATGTGTAATGATTATAGTAGCACTCTTATCCTCGCCTCCGTTATTAACAACAACCAAAAAATATTTCTTCCCTCTTTTAAAAAGCACAGTCTTTATATGCTGTGTTTTGGAATATGTATACAAGTTAATATTCAAATAACGGAGGATAGAAAAAAGGATAGCTGTGCTTGGCTCGACTCCAATATGGATAATCCTCCCCCGTCCGAGCTTTTTTTCATATCCTACAACATATTTACCCCACCCCTCAATTGAAGCGTATATCTTTTTACCGGGAACATTATTAAAGCTATAAATAGAGCTCACCGTTTTTACTTTCTTTCCGCCCGGAAGATTAATCAAGCATTCCTTCTTAAACTCGAAAAGTACCTTTGAGGGATCAACAAAACCAAGTAGATTCAGTTTGCGGAAATTATCATCACGACGAGGATAATTACGAAAACAAACGAGCACTCCACCACCTGTTACATAATCTAAGAGATTTTCCTGCCCCTTTCTATCCAACCATTGATTACCTGAATAGAAAAGCACTTTCTTTTCAAGAGTACTCTTAGTACAATCAAAAGATTCATAATCTATATCAGCCTCATATAATGAACTAATAATAAAACCATTCTGTGGTACTGTCTTTGCTGCATACTGCAGGGGATTAAATGTTACGGCAACATCAGTGACTTTTTGGCAGGCATATGGTTTAACTATATGAAATATCTTTACTAAATCCTGAAACACACTAAAGAGTTCTTGCCTCGGTTGTCCCCATTCATTAATAGGTGACATATACCAGTTATCCCTATTAACTAACATATACCAGTTCCACCCGCATACACCCGCGGCTAATGCCGATAGTGTGATTAAACGATAATGATTAGGCGAAAGCACGCCTGATTCGTAATGGCGGTAATGCCATACACCAGCGGCAAATTCAGCTATATAAGAAACTGTAGAGTATGTTCTAGTATAACGGATTTTATCCATTAACTTTCGGTGATCATTTTCATCAACTGCTAATTCATTTTCAGGATAGAGGTCAATTCCGGTCATGTCAGATACTTCCTGCATTTTTGCCCAATCATGGGCATAAAAAAACGGGTAAAGGTTTAAATAGATTGGCACAGTAATACCTAACTTTTTATACTGAGCAATTACCCACTTAGCGACCTGAAGAGAATAGAAATGTTTGAATTCATAATAATCAAGGTGACGGCGTAATCCCGTATCACCTTTGAGATGGTGGACTATATATGGACCGGTTTCATCAAACCTCTTATACTCAACCCCCCACGCTTCATTTAATGCATTAATGGAATTATTATATTTAATCCGTATAAAATCCTGAAAAAGACCCGGTTTGTCACCGAACCCATATTGATGTCCGAACACATCGGGCCATGGATCGATTTCATTATCAGCCTGAAGTAAAATTATATGACCTCCCGCGCGAGTTGCCTGATAATTTTTAATTAATCTGCATACGTTTTTCATATAGGTAAAAGCATATTCCAAAAACTTAGGATGCAGCCGATGATATTTATAAGCATAATCAGGCACACCGTCATTAGGAGACTCACTGTAAATATATGGACCCGGTCTAATAATGACCCAAAATTTATTTTTTTTAAGGAGATCCAAAAATCCCCTTAAATTACGGCATGGGTCCGTCTTACCTGTAAAATCAAATTTACCTCTTTCATATTCATGATAAAACCAAGGTACATATGTTGAAATAATATTAATCCCCATTTTGCGGACTGAAGCAAGGCAGGTTTTCCAGGCAGCTGGCTTAAGGCGCCAATAATGCATTTCTCCGCTCAGTAGAGGCACACTTTTCATTCCCACATTAAGTTGTTGTTTTTTGATTTCTACAGAAGGCATTATTTATTCATTATTCCTCAACAGAATTATGTAAATTTATTGTATTAGCATATTATCATAACAAAGAAATATTCATAAATCTAGTATTTAGGCATTATTAATTATTGGATTTTATATAGGCAAGGATTGTACTCTCTTTAAATTTTACATGAATTTGGGCTCAATCTTAAAACAATATCATGTATAATGATTTGTTATGTGTTTTTCATTTTCTTATTATTATCCAATTAATTTATATCTAAATCTATTTTAAAAGTATTTTTTAAATTCATTCGCAAGATATTCAGTAAATATAACTGCCCCTTTCTTGTTGAGATGATCAATATCGAATTGGAAATTGACTTGGTATAATTCAGGATATATTTTAGGATTTGCTATTTCAATTATATGATTGCTTGGCAATCTTTCTTTAATTGCCAATACTTCGTGATAATCATACATTCCTGGCGGCATGACAAAAATTAAATGTATTCCTTTTTGTTTAGACTTTTCTATTAATTCTATCAGCTTTATTAAATGAGCTTCATTTATAAACTGCTTATTGGTTTTTAATGAAAAAGCTTTGTTTGCTATAGAAATTTTTTCATCAAGTACAGTTGTATCTTTTAGAAATGATGTAAATCTTCTTCCGGCATTACTACCGACACCAAAATCTCTCATCTGTTCCTCAAGCGAGTAAAATCCGTCTTTATTCTCTCCTAAACAAAAATCCATTTTATAAAATTTACTATTAAAAAGCTTCTTATAACCAAAGAGATTAATGGCTTTATTAACATAACCTACAATATAACTATGTATCAGTCTTATCTTTCTTCTCGATGAAAGATCCGAATCGAAAGTATATTTAATCAAAAAATTAAGATATTTTAAGTTATGCCAATAATGATTTTCGGTTGTATTTAAATTTTCAAATCTACTATTATGTGGAGCAGCTAATTCAATAAATGAGTATTTTAAACTATTAGTTTCGACTGTTTCTAATAGCCTCTCGTATAAATAGTAAGCTTCAGGATGGGAGACAGCAGGTGCGGCTAAATTAAAAGTTGATGTTTGGTACTCTTTCAATAAACTATCGAATATTTTTGGAACCATCTCCCGATATAACCTGCTTGTCCCGAAAATTACAGTATTAAATTTATCATGATTGTTTGTAAAATATTTGTATTTTTCACAATAATATGGATTTCCATAATAAGGTCCTAAAAATGGAGCAGGCAACTGATTTAGAATTAAAAAAATCAAACTAAATAAAAATGTATTAATAAGGAATTTCTTCATAATGTCTTAAAATTGAAAATATATAAATTTTTGTTGGTGACCACCAAAATAAAAAACTGTCCAGATAATTCCATAATATAAACCCCAACGGACTATTATTGGAAGAGCTACATCATCAAATTGCAAAGCATGTTGTTTGTCTCGCTGTAACCATTCTGCCAAAATAAACAAAGCAATCAAAACAATAACATTTTTTGGAAATACTTCAGGTAAAGAAAATAAAGATATTGAAAATATTCTTCTTATGTATTGAATCGAATCATAAATAGATTCAGACCTAAAAATCACTAGAGTAAATGAAAAAATTAAAAAAGTAGTTAACATTTGAAATAGTTCCTTGGGTTTTGGCAATAATCTTCCCTCTGCAACGATTTTTGTTCCTTGCCTTCTTTTATTTCTTAAGATGTCAGGAACAATGCAAATTGCATTCAAAATTCCCCAAATAATAAATGTCCAAGCAGCTCCATGCCATAACCCACTTAAAATAAAAACAATAAAAATATTACGAACTCTAATCCATGGTTTACTAAATCTACCTCCCAGAGGGACAAAGATAAAATCTCTAAACCATGAAAATAACGAAATATGCCATTTCCGCCAAAATTCTGACATGTCTCTGGAGAAAAATGGATAGGCAAAATTTCTCTTTAATCTAAAACCAAAAAGCCGTGATGCTCCAATGGCAATATCGGAATATCCGGAAAAATCTCCATAGATTTGGAAAGAAAAAAGAATAGCCCCTAACAACAAAGTACTTCCCGAACAACTAAAATAATTTTCAAAAATGTCATTTACATATATTGCGCAATTATCAGCTATTACAATTTTTTTAAATAACCCCCAAAGAATTTGCCGCATTCCGTCAATAGCTTTATCATATTCAAATACTCTCTTTTTATAAAACTGAGGTAGTAGATTTTTTGCCCGTTCAATTGGACCTGCAACTAATTGAGGGAAAAAACTAACAAACGCAAAAAATGCAAATATGTCTTTTGTAGGTTCAAATTTTCTTTTATAAACGTCAATCGAATAACTCAGTGTTTGGAATGTATAAAAGCTTATTCCGATCGGTAAAACAATGTTCAGCCCATGTGGATTAATTGAATGTCCAAAAAAGCTAAATGCTTCTACAAAGGTTTCAAGAAAAAAATTGTAATATTTAAAAAATCCTAATAAACCTAAATTGACAAAAATACTTGTCAATAAAAGTAATTTTCTTGTTTGTTTTTTGTCTGTCTTTGATAATCCTATTCCTACAATATAATCAACGAACGAGCTACATATGAGCAATGAAAGGAATCTCCAATCCCACCACCCATAAAAGATATAACTGGCAACAATGAGTAAAATATTCTGTGCTTTTAAATTTTTATTGATTACAAACCAATAAAGGAAAAATACTATGGGTAAGAATATCGCAAAATCAATGGAGTTAAATAACATTAAACGAATACCTGTTTTTTATAGTTTTGTTTTTCATCTTCATTATTTATAAAATATTTACTAATATTAAAAGCCAGTTCGGTTCCTATATTAAATAAAACCTATAAAAAAAATAAATTTTTTTTAAGATTTGAATAATAAGGAAAGCCGAGAAGAAAATGAAAAGCAGTATAAAATAAAAAATGACTCTTAAACATAGAAAAACTATGTGGTCTTATTCCCCATACACAGTTTAAATTGTATTTTATATTACAATATTAACTAATTTTTTAGGAACAACAATAATTTTTTTTACCTTTTTATCACCGATTAAAGCCGCAATCTTTTCATTGGAAAGCGCCTTTTGCTCTATTTCTTCCCTTGAGGCATCTGTGGGTACAGTAATGTGAGAACGTACCTTGCCTAATATCTGAATGGCAATCTCTATTTCTTTTTGAACTAATTTAGCCGGATCATAAGCAGGCCACTCCGAGAGAAAGACAGAATTAGAATGTCCTAATCTCTGCCAGAGTTCTTCAGATATATGCGGTACGAAAGGTGCAAGAAGTTTTACTATAATTTCGGAAGCTTCCCTCAACAACTTCCTGTCTTCACTCGTGCTGGCTTCAAATTGATATACACTGTTTACCAATTCCATAACACGGCTAATGGCAGTATTAAAATGAAAACTTCCTTCTAAATCATCGGAAACTTTCTTAATTGTTTCATGAATGAATCTATTAAGATCTTCCCTGGAAACCGCTCCTCCACGAATTGACCAGTTTTCTAAATCAGTAACAAAACGCCAAACTCGCCCTAGAAAACGGTATGCCCCGTCAACAGCCTGGTCATTCCACTCGGCATCTTTCTCTGGAGGCCCGATAAATAAAGTATAAAGCCTC
Organism: uncultured bacterium; assembly: GCA_964558015.1. Classification (GTDB taxonomy): domain Bacteria; phylum Omnitrophota; class Omnitrophia; order JAHJGZ01; family JAHJGZ01; genus CAZLCT01. The sequence goes on from CAZLCT010000079.1 coordinate 7,510, forward strand.
ACAGTATCAACGCCATAACGGGAAATCAGCGGCTCGGGGCTTATTACATTCCCCTTTGATTTGCTCATCTTGGCCCCGTCTTTAATAATCATGCCTTGGGTAAAAAGCTTTGCGAACGGTTCTAAAAAATTAACCAATCCCAAATCATAAAAAACTTTTGTAATAAATCTAGAATACAAAAGATGCAGTATTGCATGTTCTATACCTCCGATATACTGATCTACGGGCAACCATTTATTAACAAGACTAACATCAAAAGCCTTATCATTATCATGAGGTGATATATACCTCAAATAATACCAACTGGAGCAGACAAATGTATCCATAGTATCAACTTCACGCTCTGCCTCGCTATTGCACTTCGGACACGAGCATTTCTTAAACTTTTCATTGGTCTTAAGAGGAGATACACCTGTGGGTTTGAATTCAATCTCTTCGGGAAGGAGTACAGGTAAATCATCTTCTGGAATAGGCTGTATGCCGCACTTTTTACAATAACATACGGGAATAGGCGCACCCCAATAGCGCTGACGCGAAATCAACCAATCTTTAAGACGATAATTAATTGCACGAGCACCGTAACCTTTTTCTTCGATATAATCTGATATCTTTATAATTGCTTCATCACTCCTAAGGCCGTTAAAATGAGCTGAATTAACCATAATTCCCACATCTTCAAAGGCATTCCGCATAGTATCAGCATTTAACGGCTCCTCAGGGTTATCAATAACTACTCTAATGGGCAATTCAAATTGCTTTGCAAATTCAAAATCCCTCCCATCATGAGCAGGAACAGCCATAACAGCCCCTGTCCCATACTCCATCAAAACATAATTTGCAATCCATAAAGGAATCTTCTCACCGTTAAGCGGGTTTATGACATAACGTCCGGTGAATATACCCTCCTTAGCAGCTTCTTCACTTGTGCGTGTGATTTTATCTTCACCTTTAATTTTTTTAATAAATTTTTCTATTTTATTCCGATTAGGAACGTCTTTTATTAAATCACGCACTTTCGGATATTCAGCAGCAAGTACAAAATACGTTACCCCATAAATAGTATCAGGCCGTGTTGTAAAACAGCGTATAGAATAATCTTCACCAACGACAGGGAAATCGATTTCAACCCCTTCGCTTCTTCCTATCCAGTTTTTCTGCATTATCTTAACACGCTCGGGCCATTCCGCAAGAAGTCCTAAATCATCAAGCAAACGTTGTGCATAATCAGTTATCTTAAAAAACCACTGCTCAAGTTCCTTCTCCTCCACCGCTGTCTCACACCGTTCGCATACGCCGTTAACCACCTGTTCATTTGCCAAAACAGTCTGGCATGACGGGCACCAATTAACAGAGGCTTTTTTCTTATATGCCAAACCCTTTTCATAAAGTTTAAGAAAAATCCATTGTGTCCATTTATAATATTGGGGCAAACATGAAATAACCTCGCGTGACCAGTCATATCCAATACCCCATTGATGGAGTTGGTGCTTCATATGTTTTATGTTATTCAAAGTGGAAGCCTTAGGATGAATATTATTTTTTATAGCGGCATTTTCAGCAGGAAGTCCAAAAGCATCAAAACCCATGGGGGAAAGAACATTAAGCCCCCGCATAATTTTATACCGGACAATAGCATCACCAATAATATAATTACGCCCGTGGCCCACATGTAAAGCAGCAGACGGATAAGGAAACATAACAAGGCAGTAATATTTGGGTGCATCTTTCTTATTTAAATCAACTTCGAACAGCTTCTCGTCAGACCAAAATTTCTGCCATTTCCTCTCGATTTCATCAAATGGATAACTTTTATGAGGTATTTGTCCCATAACAATTCTGAATTATAACAAAATGATTTTAAAGAAACAACTCGTTACTTAGTAATATTTAGTTCATTATGAAGATAGGTTTTCTTCTTTAACACGCTGCAGAAAAAACTTTCTGTTTTTTATACCAACAAAATTAGACCATTCTCTATCACCATATGATTGGGTTTTCATGATTTCCTTTACAGCATTCGCCTGCGATACAAGTTCATCAGCATGATATACAATAATTGCTTCCAATGTCTTGGGTAAGACAGGAGATTGCTGTTCATACTCACCGTGGTGAGAAAGAATAATATGCTCAATATGCAGTGCTATATCTTGAGGAAATCCTTTGATATTCCTTATCTCGCGAGATACAATCTCAAACCCCATTGAAAGATGACCCAACAGATTGCCTTCCTTGGTATATTCAAAAGTAGTTGAATCAAGCTCGAACACTTTTCCAATGTCATGAAGAAATGCTCCGGCAATTGCAATTTCCCTGTTTGCTTCCCTGTATAAATCGCACATCTTCTCAACAATTACCATAACCTCATACGTATGCTCTAATAGTCCGCCGGTGTAAGCATTGTGCCAACTTCTGGCACCGGCCGCTTTTTTAAACCGCAAAATAAAATCTTCATTGTCAATTAACGAATTAACAAGAAGCAATACCCAACGGCTGGTAACATTTCTATAAATACACTCCTTAAACTCCTCAAACAGCTCATTAATATTCTCTACACAACGGATGAGGTCTGCAGCATTAAATTCATCAGGCATTGCACGCCGCATATCTTCAACTTTAATTTGCATATTGCCTTTCCACTCATCAACAGAGCCCATTATAAAAACAAAGTCTCCGGTATCAACACGCTTTTCGATTTCCTCTGCATCATCCCACAGCCTTCCTTCAATTGTGCCTGTCTTATCAGCAAAAGCCAGCCTCAGATAAGGCTTATTATCCTTTGTCTTTCCTATCTGTTTTGTCTTAAGCAAGAAAACCTCATTAACTAACTTGCCGGCCTTCAAATCTTTAATAAAGGCTCTCATCAATATAGTCCTTTTTTATTTCTTTATGCGTACTATTTTTAGAGTAGTATGGACACTGTCCTGCCAGGGCCACATCATCGCTATGATGAAAGCATCATCCAATTCCCTCTTGAACAATGTTTGATTCAGAAAAATACCTCCGTGCTCTCTTGTTAATTCTAAATCATTAGAACTCGGACGTTTCCCCGCAGGTTTTGTGGGTTCACCAAAATAACCCACAAATATTTTATTCCATTCATCTAAATCTTTATTATAAATAACAAATTCATCATAATCGTCCGAAACGCATCGTTCTTCATATACTTCCAAGGTGCCGAATTTTTCTCTAATCTCTTTCATCTTTCTCCCGCTTTCATAAATTATTTTTTTAAAAAAAGAATATTAACACAAATAAACATTTATTACAAATGCAGTTCTTTAACAACACGATAAAAATTTTTATATATATCACGCCTCCCGATGACACCTATCATTTCATCCCCCTCACAGACAGGAAGAGTATGTATATTTCTATATTTCATTAATGAAATAATCTGGTTTAAAGTTATATTTTTTTGCACTGTAATAATATCAGTCGACATAGCAAACTTAACAGTAGGATTAGGTACAGCCATCTTTCCATTTTCTACAACATCTCCGGATTTTATCATATCCAGTAAAATAAAAAGATCGCTTGCAGTAATAATTCCGACTAATTTCTTTGCCTCATCAAGAACCGGTAATCCGCTGATACGACTCTTAATAAGAATATGGGCAATATCAGCTAAGTGTGTATCGGCCGTTGTGGTTATTACCTTTCTAGTCATAATATCTTCCGCTCTGATCGATTTCAATTTTTCAATTAAATCACTTAGTTCCGGTTTTCCCATAAAAAACCTCCTATGTTAAAAGTCTATAATTTTCTACTCTAAGTTTTTGTGTTTCTAT
>CAZLCT010000080.1:0-11156 GCA_964558015.1 uncultured bacterium
GTGATGATCTTACAGTGTCGGGAAGTGATATATATATAGGAGATGATGATGCTACGGATGATGTATTACATTTTGCCGGTGATACGGAGCGGATATACTGGGATGAGGTGCCAGGTGAATTTAGAGTAACAGACGACCTTTCGGTATCTGGAGATCTTACGGTATTAGGTAGCACCCGCTTAGGCGATACCACAAGTGATAGTTTTGCACTTATATCTTCAGGGCTTAATATAAATGTAGACGGAACGATTGATGATACAGATAGTGCTGTTAGGATCAATGATGATTTATCTATTAACGGAGAGCTTTCAGTAGCTAATGAACTTGAGGTACACGGCAATGGCGTATCTCGTTTTAGCCAAGGAAAATTATATATAGGAAGTACAGACCCATCAGATTTGGCAGATGATGCCGGTGATTTATATGTTCAAGAAGATATGGAGATAGGTGGAGATCTTTCTATAGGTGGAGATGTAACCATCATAGGAGTGATATTCTCAGATGATTATACACAGGTAACAGGAAATTTAACTACAACGGGCGACCTGGATGTAAGAGGAAGAATATATGACGGGATTGGACCTGATATAGATATATTGGATAATCTTTCGATTTCAGAAGACCTTACTGTTTGGGGTTCAGATATATATGTAGGCACATCTGACATTATTTCATTTGCCGATAGTACTGAGACCTTAGGATGGAATTCTTCTAATCAAGAGTTTAGTACAACGAATGATGTATATGTCTCAGGAATATTGACTGCAACTGAAGGAGCGGTTATAGGTGACGCCTCAGGAGATGTTTTTGAACTTGTATCTGACGGTCTTAATGTAGAGCGGGATGGTGCTCTGAATGATACAGACAGTGCCGTAGAAGTAAGAGATGATTTATCCGTATCAGGAGCATTGACGGTAGGAAAGACCTTGCGGGTAGGCAATGTAGAAGGTGCGGTAGATTTTAGTGCCATAGACCAGGATGGTGTAATAGAAGCATCTGATCTAATGGATTCTGAGAATGACTTATATGTAGAAGGGGATATTCAAGTTAATAGCGACTTTTCAGTAGGTGGAGATATTACTATTACCGGTGTAATATTCTCAGATGATTACACGCAGATAACAGGTGGGTTAACTGTGGGTGGCGACCTTGATGTGCGCGGACGAATTTTTGATGGCATCGGGCCTGATATAGATATGTTAGATAATCTTTCAGTTTCTGATGATTTGACGATATGGGATTCTGATATTTACTTAGGCCGTGATGATGCAGTAGATGACGTATTACATTTTGCAGGCGATACAGAACAGATATACTGGGATGAAGTGCCTGGTGAGTTTCATTTTACAAATGATGTATCGATTCAAAAGGCTCTTACTGTTACTCAGACAATTTCTGTGGGTACTTCTCTTGCGGCGTTCGCATTTAATGTAATTGATAGTGACGGCACAATAATGGCTTCATCAAGCATAATAGATGCAGCTAATGATTTATATGTAGAAGGAGATGTTGAGGTAGGTGGAGATCTCTCAATCGGCGGGGATATGACTATCATAGGAGTAATATTCTCTGATGATTATACGCAAGTCTCAGGTCAATTAACAACATCTGGCGACCTTGATGTAAGAGGAAGAATATATGACGGGATTGGACCTGATATAGACATACTTGATAATCTTTCGGTTTCAGAAGACCTTACTGTTTGGGGTTCAGATATATATGTAGGCACATCTGACATTATTTCATTTGCCGATAGTACTGAGACCTTAGGATGGAATTCTTCTAATCAAGAGTTTAGTACAACGAATGATGTATATGTCTCAGGAATATTGACTGCAACTGAAGGAGCGGTTATAGGTGACGCCTCAGGAGATGTTTTTGAACTTGTATCTGACGGTCTTAATGTAGAGCGGGATGGTGCTCTGAATGATACAGACAGTGCCGTAGAAGTAAGAGATGATTTATCCGTATCAGGAGCATTGACGGTAGGAAAGACCTTGCGGGTAGGCAATGTAGAAGGTGCGGTAGATTTTAGTGCCATAGACCAGGATGGTGTAATAGAAGCATCTGATCTAATGGATTCGGAGAATGACTTATATGTAGAAGGGGATATTGAGGCTTTAAATATACTTTCAATAGGAGAATCACTGACCGTCTATGGTGTGATATACAGCCAAACACTGAGTATTTTAAATGATCTTGACGTACGTCATTGGATTTATGACGGTGTTGGTGCGGATGTAGATATTGCTGATACTCTTTCGGTAGCAAATGATTTACGTGTTGATGATTCTACGTTATCTGTTTATTCAGCAACAGATAGTGTTGGAGTGGGCGTTGTAGTTCCCGGGGAGTCTTTTGATGTTGACGGAGATGTGAGTATCCTTACGGATCTTACGGTAAGCAATAATCTTTCGGTTGCCAATACCATTTATGCGACCAATATACCAGGGACGGCATCTGCTAATTTTACGATTGATACTAATGATACATCATCACTGCCAACCTTAAGTTTTGAAGATTCAGACGGTGATGAGACCTTATGGTGGAATGATACTGAAGAGATGTTTGAGCTATCTGATGATTTATCAATAGGAGGTGAGTTAACTATAGGAGCAAATATACTTTCATTTGAAAATAAAGAAACAATAGATAATTTAGTAGATGGTATTATTGCTGTTAATGGTGATTTGACTGTATCGGATGATATGACCATAGGCGGAAATTTAACAGTTGGAGGTACAATCTCAGGGGATGGATCAGGTCTTTTTAATATTGATAAATCAAATATATTCTACAGACTTGATGATGCATATGACGATGGTCAGTTTATCGATGTTGATGATTCAGGGGATTTAATATTTAATCTTAGAGAGGTTGAGGATTTTAAACTGCAGGATGAGTTAGTGGATAAAGTAATTTTCAATGACGAGGGTGACATAGATATAAGGGAGCATCTTTATAATACAACACGTGCAACGCCTATTACGCCGGTACATATAGCCGATGACCTATCACTGGGCGGGGATTTGAATATTCCTGGAGGTGATATTTATGGGGCATCAAATACTAGTATTGATTTGGGAGAAGATGAACCAGGAGTTATTGCTGTAAGAGGCGATCTCAGCATTAGCGGCGATACTACAATTAGAGGTAATTTATCAGTAGCCGGTACATTTTTGGGATTAGATGATAGGTATGTGAATGAAACAGGGGATACAATGAGAGGAGCTTTAGCTATTAATACTGCCGGTTTAGCCTTGGATATTAACGGTGATATTGAGTTTACTCAAATTCTTATAAATCAGTCTCCTGTTAAGATAGCGGATGGTTTGGATATAACAAACTTAGGAGGTATTAAAGGCGGGCAAATGCTGCTTAAAGATGTAATTATTTCTTTAGCAGATGACATGTTTATAACTAAAAAAGCAGATGAGAGGATGTTATTTGTGCCTGAGATAACATTCTTGAGGTTTACTCAGAAAAAACCGGTTGTAGAAGAAAATGTTATTAACGTAAAGATCAATCTCGCAAAAGGAGAATATGAATTACCGTTAGAGAAGAATGAACATTTAGTACGTATAATAGAAATTTCCTGCCCGTCAGCACAGAGTTATTTTATAAGGGATGTAGGGATTGATGAAGAAATTATATGGGAGGGTGAATATAGAATAAAAGGACAGAGAACCGTTTCTTTCTTTAAGAGTCCCAAGGAAGAGAAGGTAGAGGCGTCTATACGATATGTATGTAGAAAAGATATAGATGAAAAGAATCTAGTAGAACTTTCACTTAGTGAACGTGAAATTCCGGTTAAGGACGGATGGCAAGTTATTTTTATAAAAGAATTACCGCTTGATCAAATTTCCTCTCATGATACGGCTGCTATGAGCCCAATGACTGTATTAGGTGTTTGCGTAGTTCCTATCCATGAATTTAGGCATTCCGCTGATATTGTGGTCATTGGGGTTATCACGGAAGATGGAAATGTGAATCAATACTTTTAATCAATAGATCTTAGAAAAGTAAAGATTTTTAATATCAGTTGCAAGAAAACTTTGTATAAATAATGAATTTAAACATTGAAATAAAGTTATTTAATAAATTAAAATATTTAGGCAAAGTAAAAACAGCCGATTTGGTAGTTTTTACCCGTGAGCTAGCTACATTAAGCAGTGCTGGTCTTTCTTTGATAAAATCCCTAATTTCGCTTCGCGATCAAATGCCGGAGGGAAAATTACGCCTGGTTCTCTCTCAGGTAATTGATGGGGTTGAACGCGGAGATTCCTTTTCTGAAAGTCTTTCTCACTTTCCGAAAGTATTTCCCAAATTATATGTTAATATGATTCGCTCCGGAGAAGTCAGCGGCAGTCTTGATGACATACTAAAACGCCTGGCTTCATTATTAGAAAAACACCAGCGTTTAATAAAAAGGCTGCGCACGGCACTTATTTATCCAGCTTTTGTTTTAAGTATGGCTTTGATTATTTTAAGCCTGCTTATGATTTTTGTAGTTCCGACTTTTACTAAAATTTTTGCTGACTTGGGGGGAGAATTGCCTAAACCCACTCAATTTTTAATTGCAACAAGCAATGTGTTCAAAAATCATTGGTATATACTCTTAGCCTCGGTGGTTATAGTTATATATGGGATAAAATATTTATCAACGATTCAGACAGTTAAATATTATTTTGATAAAATTATACTTAATGTCCCCTTATTCGGAAAGCTAATCAGTCGGGTTACGATCGCACGGTTTACCCGCACTTTAGGAACATTATTAAACAGCGGCGTTCCAATTCTAACAGCCTTTCAGATAATAAAAGAAACAACTACTAATCTTGTTTATGCGAATTGCATTCCCCGAATATCTGAAAGCGTAAAAGAGGGAGAAAGCTTTGCGCATATGCTGGAGGAGACAAAAATTTTTCCGAATCTCGTCATTAAAATGGTAGGGGTAGGGGAAGAAACAGGACAACTTTCTGACATGTTAGTAAAAGTCGCTGATAATTATGAAGAGGATGTTGACGTTTTAATAGCCTCCCTTTCAGCCCTTATGGAACCGTTCCTTATAGTTTTTATGGGGCTGATAGTAGGATTCATTGTTATTTCTATGTTTTTGCCTTTATTTAATATTGCAGAATTGCTTTGAAAAATTAAACAAAACAAAAAAAATGACAAGTATGCTTTTTAAAAGAAAAAAAATAAAAGAAAATTTTCCACCTTTTCTGGCTATTAATGGGAAAGAAAGAGTGGGGTTTATCCAGCCCTTTTTGAAACTTAATGGTCAAAAAAGGGCTGGATTTATCCCGTTAGAGTACGGTATTAAAAAGAAGTTTTAATTAAGGGATATAAGAGATTATCATTTTATGGAAGCAATAATGAAACAATTTAGGAGACGCTCTCTAACGGGATTTACCCTAATTGAATTAATCATTTCGATTACTATTCTTATTATTGGTTTAGTCGGCGTATTGCTAATTATACCTCTGGCACAGCGTGCCTCTGGTCGCTCGGCGTTGGTATCCCGTGCCTCTATTCTAGCCTCCGAAAAAATTGAAGAGTTAAAGTCAAAGGGGTATCAAACCCTTATCAGCCAGGGCGAGTGGACCGGGACCAGCGATATTTTTACGTGGAAAGCAACTATAGATAATGTTACTGAGGATGATTTCGAGGATATGGTTTCACTGCCTTCGGAAGCTTTTATAAAGATATCAATGGAAGTTACATATAGTGATCATGGAAAACAGAGACGTGAGGAATTCGTAACTTTTTATAGCGAGTTGTAAGGAAGATAAAAAAATGCAAAGGAATTTAAAGAAAGAGCAAAAAAAGAGGGGATTTACCCCGTTAGAGAATGTTTTTAATAAAAAGGTGATAGCGATACAATGAAAGCCAGGGGAATTTTAATAACGGTATCTAGATATTTTAGTCGGAAGCGCTCTCTAACGGGGTTTATCTCGCCCTTTCTGACTACTAAGGGAAAAGAAAGAGCGGGATTTACCGTAGTTGAGCTTATAATTGCTTTGTCCATACTTATAATTATTGGAACCATGACAGCAGTTATTTTTCGTTCTACCCAGCAAAGTTTTATAAATGCCAAGGCATTTCAACATGTGATTGACTTGGCCCGTCAGACGGTTATACGTATCCATGATGAATTGCAAGCAACTTTTATTGACGTCTCTGGCCTGGTACCTTTTGTTGGCATTGATGCTACGGGTGAGCGTATAAAGGCAGATACTCAGGAAGATGAAATATTTTTTATTACTCCGGATATAAGTTCTCCGGTGGGTGATATTTGTGAAATTGGTTATTGGCAGAGGAATGACGGAAATTTTATGCGCCATTTTGAATGTCCTCCTGATTTTGATTTCCTAACCACAGGTGGGGGAGACAATGAACTCGGCCTAATAATTAATGAATTAAATTTTCAATATTATGACGGGGAAGTGTTTCTTGACTCTTGGGATTCCCGTAACGGCGGTGCTCAGGAAGGCAAATTTCCCCAGGCCGTAAAGTTCAGTTTTTATGTCAGCGATGAAGGCAATTTAATAAGAAAAAAGTTTGAATCTTTTGTGCAAATAGCATCACGCGGAAGATAGTAAATTGACAGAACAAGCGAAATGTATAAATATATATGAAACATAATAACAGTGGTGTCGCAATTATTCTTGTTATTTCAATTTTAGCTGTGCTGACTTCTCTTGGCGCTGCATTTCTTATTGCAGCACGTCTTGAGACATTGAAGACTTTGAATTTTAAAGAAGGGATGAGGGCAAGTTATGTTGCCGAGGCTGGGCTTGCCCATGCAAAAGGGCTTTTAAAAGAGGATAAACAATCTACTCTCACTGATACTTATGATGAGACCTGGCATACCGCTTTTGTTGGCGGTGATGTGGATAATGATGGTGATGGTTTATTTGAGGCAAAGTGGATTAACCTTGTTGATTCAGACGGAGTTCTCTACGGTCGTTATGCTGTTACTGTAATGGATGAGGCAAGTCGTATTAACGTTAATGCGGCTGGGTTTCATAATACTGATGAATTAAAAGTTACCGAAGGATATTCAACCTTTGAAGTTAGCTTAGACAAATTTTTTAGTGTGCTTGGTCTTTCGTCCTCGGAGCAGATGAGAGACGATGTAATAAGTTACAGGTACGGCGGAAATTATCCTGGTTCTTCCCAGGAAGGTGAAGATGATAATAACAATAATACATATATTTCAAATGACGGACTTGATAATGATGCAGACGGATTTGTTGACGAGCCTGACGAAGGGGTTAATGAACCTCAGGAATTTGTCAGTTATTATCCGTACGGTGATGACAGGCCGTTTTTTTCTATTTTTGAGTTAAAAAATATACCGTCCGTAAAGAGTGATTTTTCTCAGATAAGGCCTTTTATCAGTGCGTATTCTTTTGATCGAAACACCGATAAAGACAGGACACTTAGGCTTGATTTAAATCAGGCAACTGCGTTAGAAATTGCTAACGTATTTTCTTCTGTTGCACTAACTGAATATGGCCAGTTAGCAGTTAATATAGTTGATTATCGTGATATTGACTATGAAAGTACGGTGCTAGTCTATGATGAAAAAAAATATTACGGGGTTGAGGGAATCCGCATAAATGAGCTTATGGTAAGTCCCCGGTATGAATGTTATGCGACTTCTCTTACTAATCCAACAGGGCCCGGCGGTGATTGGACATTAGCTACAGATCATTATGAGAATTCTAATCCAACAATGGATGAATTCGGACGGGGTATATGGCATTTTGAAGGACTGAAGCCGGGTACGTATTATTTGAGAATGTATGCTACGGCCGGAGGAGAGACAATCGGAGATGTAAAAGTTGGCGGCATAACTCACACAAGCATGAAGCACGGCGACATGTTTGTTGAACCGGTTGTTGTAGGTGAGAACGGACGGCTTGATGTTACAATTTATAACAGGGAAGTTGACAAGGGAGAAAGTTTTACAACTTATTTTAAAACACTGTGGCTTATTGAAAGCCCTGATGCTGAATATATAGAGTTGATTAATATAACAAATAACAGCATTGATGTGAGCGGGTGGACAATAGAGGGATTGAGAAATCTGGATCTGATAGCAATTATTCCCCCTGGTACAATTATAGAAAGTTTTGATTATCTTATTTTAGCGGTTGATAAGGATGATACTAATATAACCGTTCCTGGTAATTTAAAGAATAACGGGATTTCATTCTCGGATGTATGGTCTGATGCTCCGATTAGTGCAGATAAAGTCATTCAGTTGGAGTTCAGCGATACGATTTCACGGGAAGACGATATAATTAATGATTATCCCAGTGTTTTTAGCAATATTCTTTTACTGAAGACGAGTGAACAAAAAATAGTTGATAGGGTTGAATATTTTGAGGATTATTACGAAAATGTTTCCTTCGAACGAGGGGACCCTACATCGGTTGATGATAAGGACGGGGATTCTGTTTTTGATAATTGGGCTTCTTCTTCCGGATTTCCATTTGTTCTTCCGCTGGGTACACCTACAGCCGAGAACAATAATATTAGTATCAGCGGTCACGTTATTGGGGGAATAAATAGTGAAGTTAGGGTTAAGAACGGATTCATAGCTAATGTAGGTGAAGTGGTTCATATTTCAACGGAATCTGTATGGACGAACACCAGCAGCAGTGATTTAATGCAGTTTTGTGATAAATTTACCACAAACAGTTACCGACTTGAAGCAGAGGGACATATTACAGAAGGTGGAGGATGGCAGGAAGCGTCTCGTTCCAGCCCTTATACAGATTGGTTTGTTTCTACTTCCTATGGTGATACAGGCACGTGGGAGTTTTCAAGGCACGACAGGTTTTTAGACGGTCTTTATACATTAACTATTTGCGGCAAATACGGCGAGGCATTCTCAGTCTCTCTTAAGACAAAAGAAGGAAGTTGGACTGATTTTACCCCTGCATTGACACCAGCGCCGGATAATTGTGTCCGCTATGGCATAATTGATGTGGGAGGAGACGCCTCCGAGGCGTTACCGTCTACCACTGTAGAAATTAAAATCAAAAATGAATCAAGCACAGGAGAATGCCATTTTGATGCGCTTATTCTTTCGCCGGTAAATATGGTCCAGGGGAGAATAAATGTTAATACTGCCGAGAAAGAGGTCTTGCAGGGGATGCCGGACATTACTGATGAAATAGCGGATAATATTGTAAATAACAGGCCGTATGGTATTATTTATGGTATAGGGGATATTTTAGCTGACGACATTCTTGGTAATACTGAAGATAAAAAGAGGGAAGTTTTTAAGAAAATTTGTAATCTAATAACTATAAAAAGCGATGTTTTTGAAATAATGGTTACAGGCCAGTCTTTTTTCATGGACAAAAAAACCGGTGAGAAAAAATTACGTGTAATTGTTGAAAGATAGAATTAAAATATTAAGAAAGGCATTTTTAAATATGAAAAAGATTATTAAAACTATTATTTTATTACTAACTGTTGTACTGTATTGTTTTTCTCCCTCTTCATTTGCCGAAGCGCCCCAGAGCCAGGGAAGCAACTATGGTATCGAACATTATGTAATAAATGAAGGAACTTCATGGATGTTTGGTACTACCTATGATGTTCAGCGTTCAAATATCGGCACAGGGGTTATTAATTTGGTTTTATCGACCAACCCTGATCCTCCGTTTTACGGTCTATTTCAGGGTTTTTTATATGTTACGTTATTTGAGCCGCCTCTGCCTGATTACCAGTATGATATAGGAGAGGTATGGGCTGAAGAATATCCAGGCGGCAAGGTTATTTTGGAAAGCATATGGCAGAATGACCCAGATCCTCTTTTTGCGTGGACCATTAAAGTTCCCGGCCTTGAAGTATTGGGATATTCGGTTGCTTTTAATGAATATCCTGATGAGTTTGTAGACGTGACGGACGCAGAATATCAAACTCCGGATTTTTATTTATCGGATGGCATACATACTTTTTATGTTATAGCAAAAAACACCTCGGGAAATTTCGGTAATTCAGGAAGTTTCGAAGTATGGGTTGACGCAACACGGCCTGAGATAACAAACACCCTTCCAGAGAACGGAGCCACAATAAATGAAGCAAGGCCTACAATCCAAGCTACGTTGTTTGATGAAACAAGCGGAATAAATTCTGCCACAATTGTATTTACAATTACAACGGAATTAGATGAATTTACAGCCAACGGAGAATATGATCCGGAGACCGGAGTTGTGGTATTTCAACCTGAAGATGATTTCCAAGACGGGCTAGTTACAGTAAGGCTTGAAGTTTCAGATATTGCAGGCAATGAAGCCGTGCCTGCGTTTTGGTCTTTTGTTATTGACACTGTGGAGCCGGAAGGATGGATTATTATTAATAATGATGCGCCTATAACTGATTCGCCTGATGTGGTTCTCAATCTTTTTGCGAGTGAAATCGTTACTGAGGTTACTCAGATGATTTTGAGTAATGACGGTATTTTTGATACCGAAGTTTGGGAGCCGTATGTAACCATTAAGGAAGATTGGGCGTTACAGTTTGTTGCCGGCACCCGCACGGTATACGTGAAGTTTAAAGATTCGGCAGAAAATGAGTCTGATGTTTTTTCAGATTCGATTATATTGCTGATGTCCGTACCTAATACTTTTATTACAGACGCACCTCAAAGCCTTACACCTGATACTGCAGCTTCTTTTTCTTTTACATCAACCATAAGCAACAGCAAGTTTCAATATAAATTAGATACTGGTGAGTGGATGGATTTTACAGAAGAATCAGCAGCTTTTTTTGAAAATCTGCCGGAAGGCAATCATTATTTCCAGGTCCGCGCCGGAATTGATTTGGATAATAGCGGTGTGATAGATATCAGTGAGATCGATCCTTCTCCGGCCGTGGTAAGCTGGACAGTTGGTTCTTTATCTGCAATTCCATTTGAAACCAAACAGCCTATCAGATATTATAAAAGGGAATAAAAAACTAATTTACACTTATATATTGAATCACTGCCCGTCGTAGATTATGAAGACAGAAGTCAGAAGACGGAAGTCTGACCCTTCGGCAAAGCTCAGGGCTAGCATCTGAAGTCTGACGTCCGATTTCTGACTTCTATACAAATCACTGGCAGGCAAGCATACCAATCAGTGTCA
>CAZLCT010000081.1:0-10899 GCA_964558015.1 uncultured bacterium
AAAACATAAACGGGTTGGACAATGGCGAAAAGCGACGTCAGCATCAGACGCACTTAAAATATAAAAAAATTCTTTTGGGTCTTTAGGACTTCCGTGAACAAGCGTAAAATCTTCAAATATTTTCATAAATGAAAATGATTTAATAAAATCAAAATCATCTCTCTTGAGCTGTCCCCTTGTCCACTCAAGTGCTGTGTATGCATTGGGATTGAAATTTTTCTCATATTCTTCTGAGAAAAGAGCGTATTCATGATTGCCGTATAAAACCACGTCAAAATGTTTTTTTGCCAATATCAAACATTGCCGTGGATCTGCACCATATCCGATAATATCGCCGAGGCAATATATCTTATCAACGTTAAGTTTATCAAATTTTGATATGATTTTCTCAAATGCTTCTAAATTACCGTGTATATCAGATACTATTAAATAGCGCATATTTTATTAAATGTTAGAACTTAATTGAAAAATTTTTAAACGACCCGTCAGCCTCTTTCCATGATTGGTTATACTTGTATATATAAGGTTTAAGATAACCTGTACAAATATTATATAAAAAACGCTCTATTTCCACTTCCTCACCTTCGGCAACAAGTTCAACACGGCCGTCAAATAAATTTTTGACAAACCCTGTAACTTTATAAGAGGCAGCAATATGTTGAACTGTATATCGAAATCCAACTCCCTGAACTCTTCCCTCAAAAAATACATGCAATCGTTTCATAAGATGTTTATCAGCGTAATATTATAATAAATCGGGGCGAGACCTGCCCGCCACGCTTTTTGGCGGGGGATTTGCTTACTACGCCCCTATTTATTTTTTACTACCATGAACAAATAAATCGGGGCGAGAGGATTTGAACCTCCGACCTCTGCGTCCCGAACGCAGCGCTCTAGCCAAACTGAGCCACGCCCCGATTTATTTGTTCACTCACTACTTGTTCGCTCACTATTTAATAACCCTCTAGCCTCTACCGAAAAACTGCCCTAAACCTGAATAAATTCGGTTTAGGGCCCATGAACCGATCTTTGATCTGGTTCATGGGAGCCACGCCCCGATTTATTTGTTCATTCACTACTTGTGCACTTACCCTTAAAATTGGATTAAATATTTTAACACAATTTAATATAATATAAAAGTCTAGACATAACAACTATTAAATGATGTTAAAACCATAATAGGTTTACAGTAAAATACTTTTTTGCTATACTTAAGCCTCCGTTGGTTAACACCCAGGGCGCATAGCTCAGTTGGTTAGAGTGCTACCCTCACATGGTAGAAGTCGGAGGTTCGAATCCTCTTGCGCCCATAAAAAAACCACTAAGATAATTCTTAGTGGTTTTTTTATTTTCTTATTGTTTAATATTATACTTCTTTCAATGCGTCCTTAATTCGATTCAATCCTTCTTCAATCTCTTTATTATCCAAAGCATAGCTTAATCGAATTCTATCCGGAGATCCAAACCAGTCACCTAAATAGGTAATCACCTTGTATCTTTCATATAAAAGCCAAACAAATTTCTTCGGTTTTGGACATCGCGGAAGCACATAAAATGCTCCTTCAGGCTTCCATAAATCGAACCCAAGATCGCATAACCCCTTGTAAATAAGATCACGCCTCCCGCGCCATATTCTCTGCTGTTCCAAAATATATTCTTTAGGAGTGCTCATAGCATGTAATGCCATATCCTGCCCCACAAGATTAGTATTCATTGAGGTATGTGTTTTTATTGCGATGGCATCATCTACAATGCTCTGTACATTACTCCACAAATAACCTACACGTACACCACACATAGCGTATGTTTTTGAAAAAGAATTAACCGTTATAACGTGTTCGCCCTGAATGTTATAATTCTCACGTTCATAAATTAAATCTTTATATACCTCGTCTGAAATAATATAAATGCCCAATTTCTTGGTAATACGTTCGATCTCTTTTAATGTTTCGAGTGATTCTATCCTGCCGGTTGGATTAGACGGAGAATTAATAAGGACAACTTTACAATCCGTAACTTTTTTCTTAAAGTCATCTAAATCTATCCTGCCTTCATTCAAATCCGTATACACAGGTTCCATGCCAGCCAACTTAATTATAGGCGGATATGAATAATAATAAGGCCGGGGCACAAGTACTTTGCCAGGACTAAGTGCGCGGAAAATCAGGTCTAATGCTTCTGATGCACCGTTGGTAATTACAAAGTTATCAGCTGTTGAGGTTGGATATTCTTTGGATAATGCCTCACGCAGTTCAATTTCACCCTGTATTAACCCATACCTCAAATCATTGCGTATATTTATACCTTCGATTGCCTCACGTGGAGGCGGCAAATCCGGCTGCCCTGAACCAAAGCTTATAATACCGTTTCCCTGTTTCCCTATAAATATCGACGGACTTGATAATTTATTTTGCTCACTCATGATTTTCTACATTTATTATTTATAAATTTAAGTTAAATGTTATTAGTTATTTTAAATGAATACTTGGTTTTATAAAACCTATTTTTCTCTTTTAATATCGTCTATATAATTA
This sequence comes from uncultured bacterium, assembly GCA_964558015.1. Lineage (GTDB taxonomy): Bacteria > Omnitrophota > Omnitrophia > JAHJGZ01 > JAHJGZ01 > CAZLCT01. The sequence goes on from CAZLCT010000081.1 coordinate 2,535, forward strand.
AAAACCTTGACCACCAGACATATTATTAGCTAAGAACTTATGAGTCTGAGCCTTAATAGCTTTGATGATATTGTCTGCATTATAGGAACTTCGTACAAAAGGGCCTGATGATACATAAGCAAATCCAATCTCCTGTGCATATTTTTCAAAGTATTTAAATTTATCGGGTGTAACGAAACGATGAACCTCTAATTTATCCTGGCAGGGCCTCAGATACTGACCAATAGTTACGATATCACAATTTACTTTACGTAAATCATTGAGCGTCTCTAACACTTCATGGTCATCTTCACCCAAACCGACCATGATTCCACTTTTAGTCAAAATATGAGGATAATTCTGGCGCACAAACTTTAAAATATTTAAAGATCTATTATAATCGGCACCAGGCCTTACCTCGTGATATAATCTTTTTACTGTCTCAAGATTATGATTAAAAATATCAATTTCACTTTCACAAACAGCAGAAACTGAATCAAGATTACCCATAAAATCAGGCGTAAGCACCTCAATACTGACCCCGTCTAATCGCTTTTTAACCGCATCAACGGTTTTACTGAAATGCTCTGCTCCGCCGTCAGGTAAATCATCACGCGTAACGGACGTAATAACAACATGTTTTAACCCTAAAAAATACGCGCTGTCAGCTAATCGCCGGGGCTCATCAGAATCTACGGGTTTGGGTTTGCCGTGTGAAATCGAGCAATAAGTGCAAGAGCGGCTACACGTATCACCAAGAATTAAAAATGTAGCTTTACCTTTTGAAAAACACTCACTTCTATTCGGGCACCGTGCGGACTCACACACCGTATGCATTCTGTTCTTATCCAAAATATTATTTACGCGAACAGTACTGGTCTTAGGAATTCTTTTTTTAAGCCAAGGAGGAAACATATTTTTTTACTCTCTTATTGCAACTAAAGCCGCTTCCTGAATAACTTCACTAAATGTCGGGTGCGGATGAATGGTTGAAGCAACATCATCTAAAGTCAATTTCTTTTTGATTGCTAATGAGATTTCAGAAATCAAATCAGATGCCCCTTCACCCATAATCTGAGCGCCAAGTATTTCTTTACTCCTTGTTTCATAAACTATCTTTACAAATCCTTCAGAGGTACCATCACAGTGAGGTTTACCTAAAGCTGAATAAAGATACTTTGATTGATCAGCATCAATTTTTTCCTGCAGTGCTTCATCTTTACTAAAGCCGACTGTTGCAATCTCAGGTACAGTAAATATACAGTTAGGCACGACATTGTAATCCATAACATGCTTATTTTCTCTGGTAGAATTGTATGCCGCAATCATCCCTTCATGCGCTGCTACGTGAGCCAATTGCGGCGAGGATAAAACATCACCAACCGCATAAATATCCTGAACAGTTGTTTCTAGATACTTGTTTATCAGTAATAAATTATCATCCTTTAACTTTATTCTGAGCTCATCTAAACCCAAGCCATCTATATTACGTACTCTTCCCACAGCAACAAGTACTTTATCAATCTCTATAACTTTATCCTTATTTGTTTTCACCTTTACACTTTCATTTTTCTCGTAAGACTCTACAATTCCTTCGCCTGTCAAAACATCAATCCCGCGCTTTTTAAATATTGATGCCAATCGCCTCCCCAGTTCCTTATCTTCAAGGGGCAGCAATTGATTTTCTAACTCAACGATTGTTACCTCCACATTTAGAAAGTTAAAAATATTTGCAAACTCACAACCTATTGCCCCGCCGCCTACTATTAAAAGAGATCTAGGCAATTTCGTTAAATCAAGAATAGATTTAGAATCCAGGATATTTCTTCCGTTAAAGGGGAGTTCCTTAAGTCCCCTGGGATAAGAACCTGTGGCAATTATAATTTTCCCTGCATCTATTTCAAACTTATCATTTCCCTCTTTGATTTCGATGATATTTTCAGTTTTTAGAAAAGCTTCCCCTTTTATAAAATCAATATTTAATCTTTTTAATTGCGCGTTCATCCCATTACGCAAATTTGATACGATCGAGTTCTTGCGGGCATAGATTTTACTTATATTAGGAGGGCTGACCTTAGCCTGGATGCCAAATTCATTTGCTCTTTGAAGGAAATTGTAAATTTTTGCGGATGCAATTAAAGCTTTGGTCGGAATGCATCCCCAGTTAAGACATACGCCTCCTATTTCGTCCCTCTCAATAATAACCGTTTTGGCCTCAAGTTGAGATGCCGCAGTAGCCGCCGCATATCCACCCGGACCCGAACCAATTACCGCCACATCATATTTTTTCATAATTTATCTCACTGTTCATCTAATATTTTCTTTGGAATTGATATATCAACAACGTGAACCTTACCTACACATGACGGTCCCTCGCCTTTGAAGAAACCTTCTTTTGCAGAGGCCATTGTGACAGTTGCATCAGATTTAACAGCTATGCCCAATATAGCACCGCTGTCACAGTTAAGTCCCGAAGGTGCATCCACAGAAACCACAGTCTTTTGAGACTGGTTTATTAATTTAATATTTGTTTTGATGGGCTCTTCAATATCTCTGTCTAATCCTGTTCCAAAAATTGCGTCAACTATAATTTCACTATCGTTTATAATATTTTTTACCTTTTCATTAAAATCTTTCACATCTATAAAAATAACATAACCGCCCATACGTTCGAATATATCAAGATTGATTTGAGCGTCCCCTTTAATTTTATTCTTATCACTAAGCACAGCAACATTTACAATATATCCCTTATTCATAAGATGCCGTGCAATGACAAAACCATCACCACCGTTGTTACCACGACCGCAGATAATCATAATAGTCTTCCCCTTAATAGACTGACCGTACATCTTATGAATAAAATCTGCAGTCCTCAATCCAGCGTTCTCCATCAATAAAATACTTGGAATTCTGTAATCTTCGATTGCCCGGCGGTCGAGTTCCCGCATTTGTGCAACAGTAACAGTTTTCATAATATATTGCCTGTTTAAATATTTCTAACTATTAAGATTGATCTTTTATAAAACCATTGACTGTACGATCGAACGTTCTCTCACCACGAGATGTAAATAAACATCCCGGAATCTCCCCAATCCTTTTATGATACATAATGCATTCACAACAGACGCCTTTGCGGCTGCAAGGCTCGTACGTACATGTACAATTTTTTAAATTCTCTTCTACATTCGGGCACTTTTCTCTCATTGAAAACCATCCTTAATTAATCTTTTTTTGTTAATTTATATTATGGATAAATAATTGTCCTATAACCTTCCTCTTTCAATTTCTTCTCATATTTTTGGACTTCGTCACTTGTAGTAAATGAACCAACTCTTACACGAAAATAATTAGTTCCGTTTTTTTCTGTTTTAAGTATTGAAACATCATAATCCTTCTCTTCTAACTCTGTCTTTAGGTTCTCTGCATTATCACGATCATAAAACGCCCCGACCTGAACAGAAAAAAAACTGATTTCATCAATATTAGTCTTATCCAATTGTTCGGCTTCAAAACTTAATGGAAACAATCTTCTTATTTCAGCAAATTTGGCTTTTGCTTCGGTAAATTTCCCCAGCTTCTGATATATTTTCCCGACCCTAAAATAAACTACGGGAAGGAATTGACTTTTTGGATATTGTTCTACAAATGATTTATATAATTCTAATGCGCGTTTATATTTACCCTCTAGGAAATAACTTTCGGCCAGTTTGATATTAACTTCATCGATAAACTCAACCCTGCTGCCCTTTGCCTTAAGCCTCCTCAAGAAATAACGTGCAGTATCAAACTCCCCCTGTTTCAGGTAACTTAAAGCTAAATAATAATACGCCCTATAGTAATCCTTTTTATTTATGTTACATTTTGGAAGAAGCTCTACTTGCTTGATAACACTCGGGTAATCCTCTCTTAGAAAAGCAATCCTGATATCATCAATAGCGCCTCTTTGCTGCATGGTTCCTTTTGTCGCGCAGGACATTATAAAAAAACAAAGGGTAACGATTATATAATTTATTCTTCTTGGGGCTTTATTTGTTTTCATTATTGCATAATTTCCCAATAAAAGTTTCATGTACGATATCAGTCAATTTTACCAAAAATATCTTTCCAATCATATCTTTAGTTCCCTCAAATACCACTTCTTTATCCGATGAGGTCCTGCCCTTCATCTGTGTATTATTTTTCCTGCTTACGGCCTCGACCAGTACTTTTTCTTCACGTCCGATTAATTCTTTATTCTTCTCGTACGAAATGCTCTTCTGCAGTTTGAGCAAATCATTGTTGCGCTCGTTTTTTACCCTTTGAGAAACATCGTCTTTTAATGTAAACGCCTTGGTTCCTTTTCTCGGTGAATATTTAAAAATAAACGCATCGTCAAATCGTATTCCTTTAATCACGTCTTTTGTTTGATTATATTCTGAATCTCCCTCACCGCAAAAACCTACAATAATATCCGTAGTAATACTAACAGAGGGAATTAATTTTCTTAGGCTGTCTATTTTCTTCGAATAATCATTTATTGAATAATTCCTATTCATTGCCCTGAGGATTTTATCAGAACCTGACTGAAGTGGCAAATGAAGATGTTTTTCTACTTTTTCATTATCTTTCATTACTGAAAAGAGTTTCTCTGAAGTATCTTTGGGATGTGATGTCATAAACCTAATAACCTCTATACCGTTGACATCATTCACACGGCTTAAGAGGTCGGGAAAATCAATATTAACATGGAGCCCTTTTCCGTAGGAATTTACATTCTGACCAAGAAGCATAATCTCTTTGACCCCGTGCTCTGCGAGAAAAGAAATTTCATCTATTATTTCATCAGGGTTCCGTGATATCTCCCGTCCGCGCACATAAGGTACTATACAAAAGGAGCAAAAATTATCACATCCCCGCATTACAGGTACAAAGGCTTTAATTTTATTAAAGCGACCTGTATATCTGCTAAAGCGAAACCCTTTGTAATGTAAGCTTATAAATGCCTTTTGTTCTCTTTCTTTGAGTACCTCATCCAAAATCTCAGGAACCTGCCCGAAATCATAAGTGCCGGAAATAAAATCAACGTGAGGAAAATCTTTTAAAAGTTCTTCCTTGTAAGCATTGACCATACAACCCATTATTCCAATAATTACCTCAGGCCTTTTCTTCTTTAATTTTGACAACTTCCTGAGATTACCAAATACCCGCTCCTCAGCATGTTGGCGCACACTGCATGTATTAAAAAGTATGATATCAGATTCTGATGCCTCCTCTGTGATCTCATATCCTTTCTCACAAAGAGACTTCTTCACCTCATCAGAATCATACTCGTTCATCTGGCATCCGAAAACTTTTTGATAAACTTTTAAATTTCTTCTCTCTTCTTTTTTCATCATATTACATATATACTATAATCCATCAGCTTATTAATGCTTCCAGTGCAAGTTAAAACATGTAGTGTAGTTTAAACCTGTTGATTATTTAATATCAAATGCATTACGAACATGTATAGCAAGATTTTCAGCAATAATCCTATTACCTTCATCACTACAATGGCTGTTATCAGCTGCAAATAACTTATGCCGATGGGCAATATCAATCTTATTAAAAATTTTACTCAAATCTAAATAAACCACATTATCCAATCTATGATTAAATAAAAAACCTTTTCGCGGGTATCCAAGAACAATCAATCGAATTCCTCTTTTTAGCAACTCTTTTTCAATAGTTAAAATATTCTGTTCTGTTATATCTGTATATTCCTTTAAAGAATGTAAAATTTTATTTAAATTTCTATCAACATCCTCATGTTCATATATTTTTAACAAAAGTTCATAAACCCTTCTTCCTCCTCCGTGATACTTAACCTGCTCAAAAAGCAATGCTTTTGCCTCCTTATATCTCGATGAGTTTATATAATAGTTAGACAGATCAAGTCTGATATAATTATTCTCAGGATTTTTCCTTAAGATATTTATAAAGACAGCTTCACCTTTATTATTTTTTCCCTGGATCATTAAAATTCTACCAAGTGTAAAATAAAGCCATTCGTCATATCCATACACTTGAAGAACATGTTTTATTAATCTTTCTTCAATTGTATACGCATTATATTGTTTCAAAACTGCTAAGATTTGCCAAATATTTTCTTGTGTTACTTTATTTAAAAGTTGCTGTTGTGCTATTTCACTTTGACCATTTTCGATGTAATTAATTATTTCTTCTAAAAACTCTAGCTCATTTTTTTTTATTACTACTTTTTTTTGGCCTTCTTCATTGTTTTGTGCTATATATACAATCGGATCACAACCAGAACTATTTTGCAAAGCATCTGTAAAATGACAAATCAAATAATAAAGTAATTTATAGATACGCAAATTTTGAAAAACAGCCAATCTGTCATTTTTACCCATAGCCCATTTATGAAGTCTTGTGTTATGTCCATCATTCCCCCCGGTCATAACAATAACTAAGTCAGGGTTATATTTGTCCACATTTTTATTTAACAAATATAGAAGCTCTGAAGAATTTTGTCCACCAACACCTAAGTTATAAACAATAAAATTGTTACCCTCTTGATCATTATTCAGAATGTTTGATAATTGTGTTGGATAATCTCCTTTTCTACTGGCACCGATCCCAAAAGTAAAAGAATCTCCAAGACAAAGTATTTTTTTTGATTTTTCTAAATGACATTCTGTTTTATTAATAGTTCTATAATTAGTAATATAGCAGTTTACAAACAAAAAACCTATTAACCTCAAAAATATCTCTGCTAATATTAAGGTATATAATATTGTAAAAAATATAAAAATAATTCTTTTTTTAAAAATAGGCATAGCCATTGCATTAAAAAATATCTATTTTCTTATATCCAAGAGTCTTCAAAACCCAGGTTACTTTGCTTGGCACGTAATGACGTTCATTGCATTTAATTCTTTTTTATTTCCTGAATCGTCTTCAAATAAAAAAAGATACTTTTGTTAAGTTTTTCTTTCACTTCTTTTAAACTTTAGTTTTTTTCTTTAAAAACATCTTACTTATTAGGTTATACAAAATAACACTAGCTAGATTAGACTTATCTTTTTGACTTATTTTAATCTTCTTTTTAATGTTTTCAAACTCTTTTTTCCGGAATCTTTCAAAATTTCCGTATTCTTAGCCTACATTTAAGTTATTCTTCTATTACACTTTTAATTTTTATCAGCTTTACTATTTTAAAAAATCCCCATAACTACAGTTCATCACAGTTCCTATTCTACATTTTATAATGCATAGGGTTGATCCAATTTCTCTTTTTATTGCTATTATTAATTTGTTGACTAAATAATTTGTGAAAATATAATATTTATTAAAGGTAGAGCCCAACAATTTTACGCTTTTGATAATCAAAATTTATAAAAAGACAGGGTTTTTATAAATACGGAAATAAATACTTGTAAGTTTAATTAATAACATTTAAAAACTATCCCGTCCAATTAAGGTTTTTTATGAATTATTTTAAAAATATATTTAAGACAGAAAAACAAAAAAATATTAAATCTATATCCCGTATCATTAGAGAATTTTATAATCAGTATCCCTTCCCGGATTTTGACATGAACAAATATAATTATGTCCAAGACCTAAATGAACATTCAAAATGGTTTTTTAAATTATTAGATCAGTATATTCCAAATAACTCAAAAATAGCTGATGTCGGTTGCGGCACAGGCCAGTTTTCCTGTTTTCTCGGCGCAAAGGGAAGAGATGTCTACGCTTTTGATTTTTCGGAAGAATCCATTGATAAAGCTAAACAGCTTAAAAATAAACTCAAACTGGATAATGTAAAATTTGAAAAAAAAGACTTGTTTGAACTAAATATCCCAGATAATAGTTTTGATTATACATTCTGCTTGGGGGTGCTTCATCATACTCCTGAGCCGTATAGGGGGTATAAGAATCTTGTTAGAATAACAAAGCATAAAGGTTATATTGTTATAGTAACAATCAACCCTTTTGGAAGGCTATATTTAAAATTTCGCAGACTAATTTTAAAGTACCTTATAAAATCCAGCCAGCAAATAAAGAATTATTTTACAAAAAAACATATGGGACAGGATGAAAATGACAATTTTAAATTAATCAGTTGGTATTATAACCTTTATGAAATTCCTTATGAATCTAATCATACTATCGGGGAGGTAATGAAATGGCTTAAGACTAATAAGGTTTCATATATTAATTCTTTTCCTCCTATTGAGCTTTTTAAAAAAACATTTTACTCTGATTATCCTCAGTTTCAACCAAATCCTTTTAAAAAAGATTTAAATAAATATTTTGATTTCTTAGGTTTCTCACGAGTACTTAAACGTAATTATTTAGCCGATTGAGCAGGAGTTAGAATAATACTGTTTTTTGAGGT
>CAZLCT010000082.1:0-10581 GCA_964558015.1 uncultured bacterium
GCAAGAGGAAAAAATTATTTTTGCATCACGCCCATCAGAAGTTGTTGCGTTCTTGCCCCTGCACAAAGCTGTAAAACCTGCCTTCACTAATATTCCTAAATTAGGCATGCACCTGATAATTTTTGTCTTTGGTCCAAAAAGTTTCGTAAGCTTAGCCAGTGTAGTGCCGGCCAAAATCGAAATTATCAGTTTCCCCTTTAAGTCAGATGGAGAAATATCATTGGCTACCGATTCAATATTCTGAGGCTTTACCGCAAGCACAATAATATCTGATTCAACAAATAAATCCTTCAACCCTCGGGATACTTTAACGCAATATTTTTTTCCCAAAGCAGCTCCCTTTTTCTTATCTTTATCAAAAACTGAAATGTTTGCAGGCGGTAAAACCCTTGCCGCACATAATGAATCTATTATTGCGCCTCCCATGTTACCGCACCCAACAACACCTATCTTTTTCTTTATCTTAGGAGCCATAAATTAATCATACTCTCTTTGCCCGAAAATAGCAGTGCCCACTCTTATCATATTCGACCCTTCTTCCAAAGCGATATGATAATCTTCACTCATGCCCATTGACAAATATTTAAAATCAATGTCTGTAAATTTAGCCTTTAACTGATCCCTGACTATACGCAGTGAAATAAAAGAATCCCTTATTCTTTTAGTATCAAAAGTTAGCGGGCCTATTGTCATAAGTCCTTTAATTTTTAAATTATTTAATTTCTTAATACCGCTTACAATCTGCCCGGCCTGGTCTTCAAAAATTCCTGATTTCGTGTCTTCATGTGATGTATTTAATTGTACTAGCACCTCCATAATTTTATTCTTCTTCTCAGCCTGCTTTTGAATCTCCTGGGCCAATTTTAAACTGTCCACAGAATGTATCAGTTCTACCTTATCAATAATATATTTTACTTTATTTGTCTGCAGGTGGCCTACAAAATGCCATTTTATGTCAGCTGGCAGATTATCAACTTTTTCAAGGAATTCCTGTACTTTATTTTCCCCGAATATCCTCACTCCTGCATCATAAGCCTCTTTAATTTTCTCAGGCATCACAGTTTTAGAAACAGCAACAATTATCACGTCTTGCCAGTTACGTCCTGCTGATTCGCAGATTTGTTTTATCTTTTCTTTTAGGGTATTTATATTATCTGATATCATAAGGTTACACAATTTAGCACAAATAAAAAATCGTGTCAAATGGTATGATTATGATTGAAAATTGAAGATTTAATATTGAAGATTGGATATTGAAGTTGTTAACATTAAAGTTACGAAGGGTTACGAAGTAGTTAAGAAGAGTTAAGTAAGGTTACAAGAAAGATTGAAAATTGTAGATTGTAGATTGAAATACGGATTATCACGGATTTGGAAACAGATTAACACGGATATTCGATCATCCGTGCCTGCACGCCGAAGTGGACTACCTAGTATAGCTGCGTTACGGCACGCAGGCGTGTCTATCCGTGTTTTGATCTGTGTATATCCGTGTTACAAACTAGCTCAACCTCTTACCCCTTAATCCTTCAATCCTTTAATCGTTAATTCAATAACTCATTGTCGCGGCGTAGCTCGAAGAGCGAAGACGGACTTGTCTCGGCGTAGCCTGGACGGCGAAGCCGGATTATTTCTTTCTAAAACCTAATAGTCCTAATGAACCTAAGCCCAATAGAATGAGTGATGCTGGTTCTGGGATTGGTGTAGATTCACCACAGGGTCCTCCATCAACACGGACACCAAATGACTCTGGAACACCAAAGGTAAGTGTATAATAATCATAATTTACACCATCACCCGACCAAATATATCCATTATTAACTAATGCGGTTGTATCCGGAGCATGATATACAAGAAGAGGACTATTTTGACCTGAAACGAATCCGAATAGAATAAAATAATCCTGTTGGGCCTGTATCTGATAATCTATATTATCAAATGTACGCCAGTCACTATTACTATACGATCCCTGCCCCATAGAAAACCATTCAGTTGGGTGTAAATAACGCTCCCATGAACCAAGTAAAGTATCAGGAGTCGCATTCCCATCTTCGTCTGTATACAATAATACACGTGCAATACATCCAGCAAGATCAGGATTAACATTATCACGCACATTCATCCACGCGCTTATTGATGAAATACAATAGTCGTCATCAAAATTTACCCGTTGTCCCGCAACAAAATTACCATACAAATACACTCCGTATGCCGATTGCCCTGTTGATCCTTCGCCTGAATCAAAAATAACAACTGCATATGCTGTTGTGGAAACACACATAATAAATGCTATAAAACATACTGCAAAAAATATCTTTTTTACCATTATTGCTTCTCCTAATTGTTATTATAATAGTTGTACCACAACTTCAGTTCTTCAACGTTTAAACGAGCTAAACCTCTTTCTAAGTCCCATCATGCCTAATGAACCTAACCCTAAAAGTAATAATGATGCTGGTTCGGGAACCGGAGCTTCATTATTGCAGCTACTGCATCCTTCACGTGAAAAAGTAAGATCATCACAAACCGTAAAACCGCTTACAATAAAAGCATGTATATCTTCGGTTTCTCTTAGAAATCCATAAAAAGCACCTTCATTAATGCCACCTGGTGTAGAAATCGACAATGCATAAGTCTCAAGAACAGTGTCTGTACTATCAAGTATCGAAATGGATTCAATCACATCTCTCGGTGCATAATTCAAAAATGCACCAACAGCACGTGTTGGCCCGTCATTAAAATCAAAACGCATGACTGCGTCTGCATCAGAACCTCCTACAAAACCATCGCGTCCTGCAGCTGTCCACTGTCCATTCGATGCCAGTCCATAATTAAGGCCTGTTAATACTGAAAAACTTATTGAGGAAGACCATACAATATCTTCACCAACAGCTGTGCCTACTTGCTGAGGCGGATTAATTATTTCATCAGTTATTCCACTGAAATCAACAACACATGGATCAGGAATATCAGACGCAGATGTTATAACAACCGCATCTGCTGTTGTAGCTATGCAAGTAATAAAAGTTAGAAAACAAACAATAAAAAATATTCTTTTACTCATCATTCTTCTCCCCGTTTCACGCTTATTGATAATCATTTTCATTAATGAAGAAAAAAATAGCCTTCGGCTAATTAAAAGCAAGTTATATGCCTAAAATTTTAAATATCATAAATTACATATTTGCAGATGTTTATATAAATTAGCAGTTTGCTCATTTTGAAAATAAATAAGAAATTTTGTAGTTTTAAATAAACACATGTTTAATTAGTTAAATCTGTTTTGAATTTCTTATTGAAAATGGAAGGAAATTATTTAGTTCTGGGAGTGATTACGATTGAACATTGAATATTGTAGATTGAGAACGAGCATAACAAACTAAATCAGCTTAAAGTCTTAATTTCTCAGATATCTATCAATTTCAGATACTCCTTTTTGAAAATTATTTTCGATAATTTCAATCTTATTTCGTATATCTTTATTTTCCGGATCGATTTTAAGTATCTCCTCGCAATACATTTTTACTGCATACATATTTCTAAATGATCCACAATATTCAATGCAATTATTTAAATACTTTGATCTAACTGGACTTCGATTTTTATACCAACCAACATCCTCTAAAATATTTGATAATTTTGGTTTTAATATGTCATAATTTCCATTTGTTTTAATAATATTCCTCTCTACCATTGCCTCCAGAAGTAAACTAGCAATTATAAAGTTGCCCCTTGGAGTTGGATGGCAATTGTCCGCAATGAGATCAAAACCAATAATATTTCCATAAGACTCTTCTTTGAATCTCTGCTCTACATCAATAACAGTTACACCATGAGTAATTGTCCTGTTTCTAATGGTCTCATTAAATTTTGAGATAACTCGTAATGGTCGATTATCATAATCTTTTGATTTATTTAAGTAGTAATATGCTTTTTTAAAATTTCTTTTTCGATATTCAATCATACCCAAAGTATATAATGCCAAAACATTAGTTTTGTAACCTTTTAATAAACCCGTCGCCTTACTCTCTAATTCGCCTAATTCTTTATAGTTAAACTTATCATCCAATAATTTATAACAAATTTCCGAAATTTCTTCTACAAATAAATACTTGAAATCATATGTAGGAGGCCAAAGCAAATTAGCAGGCACAGTGCACAAAAATAATGGAATGTCAGCCTGCTGTGCAAGCTTGATAATATGATCAATATTTTTATCATAATTTTCAAAAACACGGTTAGTTTGTTGTAAGTTCTTTTGAAAATACCTGGTCTTACTGCTAACTTTTTGAATAAATAATTTTATAAAATAATGATAAAAACGAATAGAAGAAAAATGATTATGAAAATAGTTAAGCATAAGTTGTGGTTCGTATGGAGCATTCATTTTCAAAAATTCATTATGACCGCTTAAGACAACTATTAAATTCACAGAATTACTTATTTTTTTTCAACAGTCTCTCGTACTTCATGCACATTCATACCCGGTTGTCCGAAATTTATTAAATCTACTTTTATTTCCGGATAAAGCTTATTTAAAAAATATCCAAACTGTTTTACGAAAGATACAGATCCATGATGAACTCCGGCTACTGTCGATCCACCATAAAATTGTATTGTAAGGCTGTCTTCTTTTTTTTGGCATGAATTTGATTTTGTATATATTGGGGGCAAATAGCTTTTTAACTTCCTATATTCAATAAACCTGCAAATACATTCTGCAATTAAAAAAAATAAAAGTACCGCTAAAATAGAAAAGCAAATGTTTTTAATCGTTGAGTTTTTTCTTAACGATCTCGTCATATAGATTAATCTTCTTAAAATATTTCCTGTTAATCATGTCAAAATCCTTGCTGTCAACTATTTCTCACCAAAATATTCTTCCAAAATAGTATCAGCTATGCTTTGAGCTAAAAGCCTATTGCCCTTATATGTACAATGGCCAAAGTCACCCGCAAACATATCAGTAAAATATTCATCAGGGTTCCCTTCTTTTAAGGCATCCTTGAACACTCCTTCATTATCTACAAAAAACATACCTTCTATATCCTTAAAAATATTCCTTAGTGGCCCGACACTGAGTATAGGGTATTGTACACATACCAGTTGTATATTTTCTTTTGTGAGTATATCCTTTAATTTTATATAGTTAGTAACGGTGATTGGCAAATAATATTCAAAAAGAGATTTGACGTTATTTTCTCCTTGAAAATTTAACATGACCTGTTTGTACAAAGTCAAATTGCGTATTGCCTCCTCACTTTCGGGATTTATTTTAATGGCATCCTTAAGCACTGCCTCCGTTTTATCAAACTTTCTTTGTTCCATATAACACAACCCCATTTCATTATATGCAGTGCAATTTGTCGGATTTATTTTAATTACTTCCTTATACATTTCCAATGCTTTATTATATTTCCGTTGTTCTTTGTAACACAGTCCTAATTTAAAATATCCATCCCATTTTTTTGGATCTATTTTAACGGCCTCATCAAGCATTACCTCTGCTTTATCATACTTTCGTTGTTCTCTGTAACACCACCCTAATCCAATATATCCGTCCACATTTTTTGGATTTATTTTAATGGCCTCCTTAAGTACTGCCTCTGCTTTATCGAACTTTTCTTCATCCATGTAGCACCATCCTAATTTAATATATCCATACGCATCTTTAGAATTTATTTCAATCGCCTCCATAAGTACTGCTTCTGCTTTATCGAACTTTCCTCGGTCCATGTAGCACGATCCTAATTCACCATATACAATCAAATTTTTTGGATCTATTTCAATTGCTTTTTTAAACATTTCCTCTGCTTCGTCATACTTTTGTTGTTCTCTGTAACATTGTCCTAATTTAAAATATCCGTCCCATTTTTTTGGATTTTTTTTAATATCTTTTTTAAACATTTCCTCTGTTTTTATGTCAAAGGAGCGGCTTGTTTCCCTACGTTTTTCAGAAATATATAATTTTAGCAGTCTCATGAATTTATATATTCTTAAAGACTTGAAAGAATATTTATCTGGTTTATAATGTAACACTAAAGAATTTCCCGTATCATTTATACCCATCATAGTTACTACCATATGAGGTTTATATTTATCTAAATAACGCTTTAAATGTGTAACTATGGCTCCTGTATTTGTTCCGGACACACCTTTATCTATAACACTGAATTTTATTCCTAAGTTACTTTGGTTTAATATATCCTCGAGTGGTCGTGGCCATTGGTTAGATGTTGTGGATTCTCCCAGGCACAGGATACGATATTCTCCTCCTTGCTTAAGAGATTTTATATTTCTGTATTCCTGCAGGGATAAATATATAAATCCTCCTATCCTGAGTCCTGCTTCAAGTAACACCGCAGATAAAAATATTCCAAATATGATTAAAACAATCTTCTGTTTTAAAGATATTTTTTTCATGATTTATATTATAAATGGAAAAAGGTCTCTGTCACGATATTTGTTTATGTTACGGAAAGTTAGGGAGGGTTATGGTAGGTTTTGGGAGGTTACAAAAAAAGATTGAACATTGAATATTGTAGATTGAAACACAGATTTTCACGGATAGGGAAACAGATTAACACGGATATTCGACCATCCGTGCCTGCACGCCGAAGTGGACTACCTAGTATAGCTGCGTTACGGCACGCAGGCGTGTCTATCCGTGTTTTGATCCGTGTGCATCCGTGTTATAAACGATCTCAACGAGCGTAACGAGCCAAACTAATTTCCCTTTCAGCTTTTAGCTCTCACCCAGCATCCATCAAGCTCTTAACACATTCCCACTGGTCTTTCCAGGCCATTTTGTACATTGCATGATTCTTAAATCTGCTTACTGTAAAGAGACCTGCTTTTCCCTGATTGTAATAAAGGGCAAAAAAGCCAATGTCTGCAATCTCCTTTACCATTGCAAGTTGTGAGGGGCTGAGGATATCGTTTAATGAACTGCCTGAAGGCCCGTAGGCAAATAGTATTGAACCTCCTGCAGTTTGCTCATCTGTAGGAAGTATGCCTAAATCATGCGGTTTGTAAAGGTCGGACATTATATATTTTTTTGTTATTAAATCTTTTGTATAAATTTCTCCTTTGTACGTTTCAGATTTAATGAATATTACAAATGGTTGGTCATTCTGCGGCTTGAGAGGAAAAATAAATGCATCGGCAATAACCAGACCATACTTGCCTTTGCCTCCAAGATCAATACCCGCATAATAAACATCTCCTGAATTATAAGAATAATGATACGGCTCATCGACGTTGTTAATAATATTATGTTTTTGCAGTAAAACCTGCGTTGCAGCCTGCTTAACAGTTTCTTTAAGTTCAGGGCGTAGTATAAACCCGGCCAGTTTAATGGATTGCTCGTACTCGCGTGACCATTTCTTCTGTCCCTTAATTCCTATTATTGCCGAGCCAAGAAAAATAATCCCGATTATTATTACAATTATTAATCCGATATTCATCAAACACCTCCGGGGTTATAGTTTCAGCCATGAGCCATTTAAGATTGAAAATTGAATATTGTAGATTGAAGATTGTAATGTTCATGTTACGGGAGGTTATGGAAGGTTATGGAGAGTTTTGGGAGGTTACAAAAATATTACACAAAGTGCACAATGCAACTTTCCGTAACATCCCATAACATTCCACAACCTGCCTGCCGGCAGGCAGGCTTCCCATAACCCAAAACTCGTAACCCGCAACTCGCAACGTCTTCTTCCCATGAGCCACTTGTCGCGGCGTAGCTCGAAGAGCGAAGACGGACTTGTCTCGGCAAAGCCAGGACGGCGAAGACGGACTTGTCTCGGCGTAGCCTGGACGGCGAAGCCGGATACCCCTTAATCCTTCAATCCTCTCTCTACTCTCTACTCGCTACTCTCTACTCTATTTAACCGCCCACTGCCCGTTATCCTGTTGTATGTATTCACCCGGCTGGGCCTTCTGGCGCTGTACTTCTGCAAATACTCCTTCAATTGTTCCCATGGCATGGCTTAGATTATTCTGCTCAGCAATGGCTGTATAAATTACTCTTCTGTCCCTGTTTTCATCAGATGCCACAGCACTTGCTCCGCCTCCGGCGCTAAGAACTGCAACGTATCCGTGATTATCCTCACCTATGGCTCCGGTTTGTTTGTATTTCTGGAGTTCATTAAAACGGGCGCGCCTGTTATCGAGTGCCTGCTTGATCGCGGGCGTCATTTCTTTTATATCATAGTTTTGCGCCAGAGCATTTGTCCCTATCATACCTGACGCCAAACTAACAGCTACTAATAAAATCAATATCTTTTTCATATCATCCTCCTAAATTTTATAGGTAAATTATTTTTGAAATGGTTCGTTTGTTTCACCGCTTACATAATCTTCAATATTTGTCGCTGTATTCTGCAACCCGCGTACATCCACAGTAACATGTGCATTTATGGTAATGGGCCTTGCAGGATCACCCACTGCTTTTACAGTACATCCTGATACGGCCATTGTTAAAAATACTGCACACATCATCAACCCGTAAATAAATTTACTTTGCATAATATCACCCCTTCGCAGAAGATCCTTGTTTGTTTTGTTTTTGAAAAAGCGTCATCAGATTTTCTATTCCTCCCTCTATTCTAAAATCAACCGTCAGATTAATATCAAGGTTTACCTTTTTGCTCATTAATTGTATCGTAGCCGCGATAGTTTCACTATCAATATTTTTTACCGAAAACTTTGTAGTATCAAGCGGAATCTTTTTGTTTTCTCTTATGAGAAGCTCTATTTCATTACGCTGTGCACTTCCGGGCACATACTGGATAAGCGGGCCTATGAGTGCGGCATCTATGGAACTGTCTTTTATCACATCAGCATCAGCTGTTATTTCGATTATTCTTTCCTGATTTCCCCTAATGTGCACGGTCACGTCTGCAGTACCTTCGATTTGTGAAAAAAGATCGGGCTGATCATGAGCAAGTTTTAAAATATTAACGTCATCAAGCACTAAATCAACTGTATACAATCCATTATCAAAAGGCTTAAACTCAACGGTTCCTGTTACTTTTCCGTCATAAAAGTCAGCATTAATTTCATTAACTTTCACACTATCAGGAATACCCTGAATTTTCGCAGTACCATTACTGATTCGCCATTCGTCATACACTGCACTTGGTACCTCAACCGTTCCGTTTATGGATTCAAAACGATTTTTCGAAAATTTTACACTCGAGCTCAATTTTGCCTTTTCTACGCGAAGATACGGCCCCATAAAGTTTGCGTTATGAATTACAATGCCCATACTGTTCTCATCACCCATCAGGCCTAATAAAGAATAAATAGATGAAACCGTTATACTGTCAATATGTATTCCACCTCGGTCAATCCCGTCACTTATGATACATAATATCCTCTCGAGCGTAAAATTCCCCTTGAATGAGAATTTCTGGTTATCTATGGTAAACCTTTCTACTGTAATTTCATCACCCATAGCACCAAGCGCCTTCTGCACAATACGCTGAGTAATCCATGCAGAATTAAGCACATAATATATTGCGCCGGCTATTATGAAGACAATCAGAATAATTATGAATAGAAATAGTAAAAATCTGCCCATTCTCCCCTCATTAATAGATATATTTATAAATTAACCCTTGTAATATTATACGATTAATAGGAGGATTTTATTTAATAAAAAATAAATAAATTTACATGGCCGGGGCATCACAAGTCATCACAAGGCATTACAAGTTAACCCATTGGAGTAAGGGGAAAAAGATAAAACATTAGCCACAAACCCGCAGAAACACTCTAAATAATTTTTTGTACGCAGATTTACAAGAGGCTTCGCCCCGCAGATTTTTCTATTTTTTTAAAAAATATCCTGAAAATCTGAGTTAATCCCCGCCTGCCGAAGCGAAGCGGCGGGCAGGTGCGTCCTATTTCAATATTGTAGATTGCAATGTTCATGTTACGGAAGGTTACGAAGTGGTTATGGAGAGTTTAGGAAGGTTGCAAAAAATATTGAAACACGGATTATCGAATATCCGTGTTAATCTGTTTCCAAATCCGTGATAATCCGTATTATAAACAAACCAAACAAACTCAATCCGTTAACTACAGCCTCCGGTTCCTCATAAACCAGAACATCCCTAATAAACTTACACCAAGGAATGATATTGTTGAGGGTTCAGGTACGGCGCCGTGGCTCATATCGAATCGAGCAGACAACTGATTACCAGAGGTAAGAAAACCCAATTCAGTGGGACCGTTGAGGTCGTCAATAAAACTATTCAATGTGTCATAGTGGTCAATTGAGCCAGGATGTATTAAAGAATGAGATGTGCTTTGCGGACCTGAAGCGCCAAATAGTGCTACATTAAGACCGCCAAGATTGTTATGAAAAGTTTCAGATAATCCGCCTAATTCTAGTCCCGGAGATGTCTCGCCTGCATGAAGATCATCTACTTCAGTAACATGCCGTGCCAGTGAATAAAGAGCATACTCAGTATAATTACCTTCAGCGTTAGCACTGATAACCACTTTTATCCACCAGTTCTCTCCTGTGACTTCACTTATCCAATAACCATTCACTGATTTTACGGGAAT
>CAZLCT010000083.1:0-10468 GCA_964558015.1 uncultured bacterium
ACTGCTTGTATTCCCCGTGTTGTTTGCCTTCATACCATGTAGTTTCTTCTCGTATTTTACCATTTCTTGTATAAGTATATGAGGTACCGTGCCTCTTATCATCAACATGCGGCCATTCACCAGATAACTTGCCATCAGAAAAATATGCTTTCTGAAGTCCCTGAATCTTTCCGTATTCATAAGGAACTTCTCCTATGACATTCCCCTCTTCGTCATACCGTTTCTCCATGCCGTGTATTTTTCCATACTTATAAGGGACCTCCCGCATCAACTTACCGCTTGCATAATAATACCTAGAGACTCTTTCTCCCCAAGCCCAGCAAGGAGTCGGACTCAGCCATAACAATAAAACTAATAAAATAATTAATCTTTTTTTCATATTATTTTTCAGAAGACTACTAACCTGCACCACCTACCCTCCTTCGGAGGGCGAGTTACTTCGTAGAAGAACGAGGTGGTACAACCTTAGCAAAAAATGAGATTAAATCTGCTCTTCCATCATACTAATCCGGCTGGCAAGATTTTGTAATATTACCTGCAAATCTCGTATAGAACTATGCAAACTTTCATTTTTGTGCGCTATATTGGACAACGCATTATCTGAAGCCTTAATCGCTTTCTTGCAAATAGCAAACTGCGCAATTGCGTCACATAACGAATAGAACCTCATTTCACTATCGGCCTCCTCATCCTCTCCATATATACCGCTTAATGCACGGTATAATTTCACGGGAAGCAGGGTATGATACCATGATATGGTTTCATAATCATATTTCAATTCTGAATCAAAATCTTCTTTTTCATAATACACATCTTTTAAAAATTCATGAGCCTTTTTTCTATATTGATCTGAAGTTTTAAAAATCGGATACTCGTGCAAAGAATCCATTTTTTTCTGTTCATCTTTATGTTCAAAAGTATTATCACTGAAATCATAGTCGTTCTCTTCCTCCCACGGCTGTATCTTATCTGACAGTGACTCCTGCTCTTTCTTCAACTTTTCTTCTAAATTTCTTAAATCATCAGGATCGCGTTTGTCTGCAATATTGGAAAGCTTCCAATCAAGCTCATCCATATATAACCTACACCGTTTCTGTGTATTCGTATCACACCTCTCACACCAACGGTCACAGAAATTATATGGTGACATCTGTTCAAATTTTTTATTTTCCTTCTCTATTTTGCGTAATAATTTACTCTTGCTCATAATATAAATAAAATAATTAATTCTTAAAAGTATGGACAACTTCCTCTGATTTCGCCATAAAATGATCAAATTGTACCGAAGGACAACTCTCTCATAAATTAAATGATGACATACTTATACTCACCTAAATGAACTGTCTAATATGCTGAAAATTTGCTCCGTATGTGAGTATAATGTCTATATTAATAATACAATTCCAATAAAGTGTTTTATTATAAATGATTAATGGTTAATTACAAATAAAAAATAAATTGACCTTATTTGTGCACTAATAGACTTGTTACACCACTTGTAACATCACTTCGCAGGGAGCTAAATCTTGACTGTGTGTCAATATTACACTATTATGGAATACTCATTTATATCTTATTCATATTTTATCAATTTTATTAGGAGAATAGATATGGCTAAAGACTCAAGCTTTGATATTGTATCGGAAATTGATTTACAAGTAGTCGATGACGTTGTGAATGTAACAAAAAAAGAAGTTAATAACCGTTTTGACTTAAAAGGAACGGGCTCAGATATTATATTTGACCGCGGTGCCAAAACAGTAACCATCACAGCCCCGTCCGATTATCAGGTGAAACAAATCCGGCAAATCCTAAGACAGAAAATGGCAAAACGTTCAGTTAGTTCTAAAGCAATTAAGTCACAAGGAATTGAAAAAGCAGCCGGTGATACGGTACGCGAGGTAAATGAAGTAATCTGCGGCATCGATTCAGATCTGGGACGGTCTATGGTAAAGGACATAAAAACTCTCAAGCTTAAAGTGCAGGCATCTATCCAGGAAAACCAAATTAGAGTATCAGGCAGAAAAAGAGACGACCTTCAAACCGTTATCGCGTTTATTAAAGGAAAAGAATACCCAATACCTCTGCAGTTTAGGAATTATAGATAGAATATTTTTCTACTATTTGAGGAGGCAACTAAGTCACCCATTGCTTGCGACGGCTAAAAGCCCTTTCATACAGTTTTTCATATTCCAAAGCTGAATCAATCCAGCAATAACTCGAATGCATACCTGCCTGACGCATAGCCTTTATATGGTTGGGACGATCATAGTATGTGCTTACCGCCCATCCTACAGTATTATATACCGCATCCGGAGTAGGAAAATTAAATGTAAAACCTGTTCCAGTCCCGAAGTGCTCATCATATTTTTCAACCGTATCGCACAATCCTCCTGTCTCGCGTACAATCGGTATTGTTCCATACCTCAAACTATAAATCTGAATTAATCCGCAGGGTTCATACAAGGAAGGCATGAGTAAAAAATCAGCCCCGGCCTGAACCAAATGGGCTTTTAACTCTGTATATCCAATCCATGAGCCGATCCTACCTGAATACCACCTAGGCAGACCGCCCAAATAATCTTCAAAATCTTTCTCTCCGCGTCCTAGAATAACAAATTGAACTTTCATATTACGCACAATAGACTCAATCACATGTGCCAATAAATGTACCCCTTTTTGATAACTAAATCTTGAAAGAAACGCAACCACAGGAATTTTAGGTTCCACATTCAAATCAAAGGTACGCTGCAGAGTTTCTTTACACACCGCCTTACCTTCCATATTTCCGGGAGAATAAGTAGCCGGTATAAGCGGATCAATGTGCGGATCCCACACATCATAATCAACACCATTTAAAATTCCAACCACATCATCCCTCCTGCGTTCAATGTAGGGAGCAATACCATTACTACCTATTCCGGTCATAATCTCTTCAGCATGTGTGGGACTTACAGTGCTGATCGCATCAGCATAAAAAAGTGCCCCTTTCATAAAATGGATTCGCCCGTGGCATTCAAATTTATCCTCAGTAAAATTATCAAGCCCAAGGCCTAGGAAATCATAGAAACACGAAGGAAATTTCCCTTGATACCCTATATTATGAATAGAAAAAACGGTTGCAGTATCTTTGAAAAACTCACTGTCCCTCTGCCAAATTTTTAAATAAGGTGGAAGAAGCGCAGTAGGCCAGTCATGGCAATGAATAACATCAGGCCTGAAATTACTGTCTAGACACCACTGAATGCACGCACGGGTAAAAAAACCAAAGCGGGCAGCATTATCTCCATATTCTCTATATCCGTCGTCATAAATACCTGCACGTCCAAAATAACCTTCATGTTCGATAAAATAAACCGGTACCGTGTCTAGAAAACCTTTGAATACCTTGCACCAGATAACACAGTTACCCATCTGAACTCCCATACACCCTATCTCATCCACTAAATCATAGTATGAATGGTTAATAGACCAATAGCGCGGAAGAATAAGCCGTACGTCATGTCCCATTTTACGAAGAATTTTCGGCAAGGCCCCGCAAACATCGCCCAATCCGCCGGTTTTAGCAAACGGGGCTGCTTCAGATGAGACGAAAAGAATTTTTTTCAAAGTCCGTTTTTGTGCCAAATCCTTTTTCCCTTCGCTTAAGGAAACGCCAGTTTCGCTTAATTTATCGGCATTTTTTTGCCATATCTAAAGGAAATAAATTAAAAAGGCAGGTGGGAAGAAAAAAAAATGGAAAAATATTATACCTAAGATTAAATGTCAAACAATAAGTTAATTAGCATTTTCGCTTTGCTGCATTTACTTATGCAGTGATTTGTTCATTCAGAAAAACGTTTATAGACTATATCTTTTAGGCGGGGCAAATCAGACATGGTAAAATGGCTGGTATCAACTGCGGGATGCACTTTTAATTCTCCCTCAACTTTGCGCGTAAAAATCCAGCTTCCCTTGGGAATAGCATCCATGGTTCCCTTTATTGTAATCGGCAAAATAGGCTTTTTTTCTTTTATGGCAAGCTTGAACGCACCGTTTTTAAATTCTCCTATCTCACCAGTTTTACTACGCGTTCCTTCGGGGAAAAAAAGTAAAGACATGCCGTTCCTCAGCCACTCGCAAGATTGTTTGAAGTTTTTCTTTATACTTGAATAATCGCCTCGAGTAAGCCGCATATATTTCACTAGTGACATACTCCAGCCCAAAAACGGAACCTTAAAAAGACTTTCTTTAGCCATCCATTTAAACTGCATCCTTGTTTTATATAAAACAATAATATCGGCTAAACTTTGGTGATTTGCAGTAATTACATACGCTTTTTTGTGATCAATATTTTCTAAACCACTCACTTTGATTTTCCAGAACGGATTTAAGGCTATTATCGCATCAGACCACCAAAATCCTTGAGCGTGGGCGAGCCTTCTGTGCTTATCAAAGGGGAAAAAAAGTACATTCACTACAAAAATAATAAAAAACGCAGCCATAGTAATAAGTGTACAGCCTATCCAAATTAGTATCGATAATATAATGCGCATATAATATAACCGGTTGCACCACCTGCGAGGTGGTGCAACCGGTTTTTTTCAGGGTTATTATGTTGTTATTACAGCCTCTTAATGGCTCTTTTTATTGCTATATAAGGAATTAAAAAAAAGAAGAATAAAACTAATTTTACGGCCATCATACCGCAGTAATTTATAAGATCAAATTCATGATGGGTCATACGAAACATTTGAGAATACACTGAAAACGCCCAATCTCCTAAAAAAATAAAAATTAAAAACCATATTAATAAAAGCACAATACCCCACAAAAAACATGAGATCATAATCTTGGCTTTTGCTTCCATTAATGCTTTTGGGTCTAAATTGTTCATAGCATCTCCTTCTATGTATGGACTACAGACTAAAGACAAAAGATAAAAGACTTTTTCTTCTATAACTCCTGCTTCATAGTCTGTTGTCTATTTAATTATTTTTGACCAACCTTTTCAATCTTATCAAAGTGTTTTTGCTCTATTAACTTACCGCCTTCATAAACGGCTTCGCTCTTTTTTGCACCGTCTGCATAATATTCCTTCAAGTTTCCCCAACGCTTGCCATCTCTGAAATTTTCTTTCCTGAGCAGTTTACCGTTTCGATAAAATTCTTTTTTCTCATCCCTCAGCATTCCATTCGTATAAAATCCCTCAAAATGAATATCGCCCTCCGGATAATAAAGTTTAGCCTCCCCATTAGGCATATTATTTTTATATGTTATAAATCCGTATTCTTCATTAAAAGTAACATTGACTTTTCCGTTCGGGATCTTGCCATCAATAGAAAGAAAATTACCATGCTCATCAAATGTCTGCTGAGCAATTTCAACATCACCATCATAAACTACTGCTTTTCTATTCTCATAATCAACGGACATAGTTACTTCTGAAAAAGCTATATTAGCAATTTGTAAAAAAAATAAAAACATACTAACCAAGACAAGTGTTTTCTTCATAAAATAAATCCTGCTATTTTATATGAGTCCTTTCTTACCTTTTATTATACTACTTCCATTGTCGAAGGTGGTTTGCGTGTTATGTTATAAACTACATTAACTACACCGGGTACTTCTCGAGTAATTCTTTCCGCTAATATATTTAATGTAGTAAAGGGGAGTATAGTAGGCGTAGCAGTTGTTGCATCTTTACTGTCCCAGCATCGTACCTCAATCTGCAAGCCGTAGTCCCGCCTGCCGCCTCTTACTCCGGTGACTCTATCATCATGCAGAATAGCAAAATACTGAAATGCTCCGGAATCAGAAAGTACCTCTTCAACAATAACAGTAGCACTGCGCACAATAGCTACACGCTCGGGTGTAACCTCTCCTATCACACGAGCAGCCAGAGCGGGCCCCGGAAAAGGAGGTCTGTTAAATAATTCCTCAGGTAAGCCTAATGCACGGCCGACCTGGCGTACCGCAGGTTTGCGCAGTTGAATCAAAGGCTCAAGCACTTTATAACCGAAAACTTCCTGGGTATCAATACCAAGTTGCTCAAGGATATTATGCTGACGTTTCACACCTGCCACGGTCTCTTCAACATCAGTATAAATAGTCCCTTGCAGTAAATACTTAGCTCCTATGTCTTTGACTAATTTACCAAAAACCGTTTTATAAAATGTTTGAGTAATAGCCTCCCGTTTTTCTTCCGGATCACGCAATCCTTTAAGTGCTGAAAAAAATTCTTTCTGTGCATCAATAATTTTGACATTAACACCCAAACTTTTAAAAAGTGCAACTACTCGTTCAGGTTCCCCCTCTCGCATTATACCATTATTGATAAAATATGTTTTTAATTTATCCCCTAAAGCCTTATGCCCAAGCATAGTAACGGTTGAAGAATCAACCCCACCGGATAAAGCATTGATTGCAATACCGCCTCCGACGGCACCGGAAATCTCTTTTACCTGTTGTTGAATAAATGTTTGAGTGTCAAGGTCCTGTTCTTTCAATTCAGTAAGTGCCATAGTATGCCTCCGCTATTTTCTCATTTTTATTTGATTAGAGGATATTTTCACTTCATGATTTTAAAATTTATGAGGTCTTGGCTTTTTACGTCATTTAGCCAATTTATTGTATAACCATGCAAAAACAGCGCCTCCGATAAGCCCGTCAAAAAAACCCCATACAAATCCAATTACACTCCCCAAAGGGCTTATACGATAACCAAGATACAGCCGCCCGATTAAGGTCGGCTCACCAGTGGCCCCGCCGCCGAAGTAAATAATCCACCACGTCATTAAAAAAAGTCCAACGCCCCAAATAATACCGAAAGCAAGAGCAAACGCTTTTACGTTAAGCTTCATCTCTTTACCCTCCATGCTAAATTTTCTGCAATCAGTAGTTATTATACTATTTCTTCTTAGGCATCTCCTTGTGCTTCTTGCACAAAGTTTTCATTTTCTCCTTTTGTTCAGCGGTTAAAACATCTTTAAGCTGGGCTAATGCAGTAATAATTGAAAGAGATTTAGCCTTTTTTAGCTCATATTTTTTGTTAACTAAAGGCGTAATTACGGCAACATCGATTTTATCTGACCATAATTGCTCCTTTATATCAACACCGATTAATTCAATTTCCGCTTTTTGTTTTATTAGGGCTTTTTTCGTGTCTATCTTAATCTTTTTAATCTTCATTACCTGTTCATCAGTCAGTCCAAGCTCTTTTTCATTTTCCAAAATAAGGTGCGCTTTATGAAAAACCATAGATTCATACTTTGATCCTCCGTGGGGTTGCTCCTTATGTCCCCTATAATCCTTGGCATAGGCTGCATTCACCGTGCATACTAACATAAAAATTAAACTTAACAATAGACTATAAATTATTGCTTTCTTCATAAAATCCCCCTTTCTCCTCTCTTTTTATTTTATTTATTATCCTCTTTATGATGTAAGCATATCGCCTGAAGTGCCTCAAAATAATAAACTTAATTATAACTCCGCGAAAATTAAAGTCAAGGAGGAAACAAACTGATAAGCACACTCCTTAGCATATGTAAGTTTATATATATCTATTTATCATTCGTCCGTATTAACCTACTTCCTGATCCAATTCATAGAAAAGTTCAATCTCGTCAAAGTAGGCATCTTCATTATGATTGAGTAATGCCACACCTGTTACATCTTCAAGCAGTAAAACTTCTTTGAAAAGTGCATCAGGAGTTGAAACCAACGGGTTTTGGACATATTTATTATTAAACTGAGGCATAATAAATACAAATGTCAATAATACCATTGCTGCTACTGCAAAAGCTACAGCTGGCTTTGGTATAACAGTAAATGTCGGAGGCCGCCATAATTTCTTGGCACCTCTTTTATCCAGCCTTTGGTTTAATTCAACAGAAAAATTATGCCAAAAAGTCTCAGACTGTTTGGGAACATCTTTATGTACACGCTCAACTCTTCCGACAGTCTCAAATAATTCCCTGCACCTCCTACACTCATCAATATGACGTCTCATCTTCTTACAGTCACGTTCGGATAATTTTCCTTCACAATATTCAAAAAACTTCCTTTTAAAAAAGAAACATTTTAACATAACTATCATCCCCCTTTTTTATAAGCATTCAGAGCCTTACGCATTTTCCCTAATGCTCTGAATAAATGAACTTTTACAGTTGACGCATTACATCCCAATGTTTCTGCAATCTCATAAATAGATAATCCATTTTGGTACTTTAATATAAAACAGGATCTCTGCCTATCGGACAGTCTCCGAGCACAGGAATCAATGGTACTTGCCAATTCATTATTAAGCACTGTATCATCACTTTGTCCCTCATCATTAAAAACCTCAGATTCTGCCGCTTGAGTTGATTCCATCTTATGCTTTTTTCTCTTTCTCAGATGATCCCATGCACAATTAACAACGATACGGTACAGCCAAGTATGAAAATGAGCCTTTTCCTTAAAATGATTAATATTTGTAAATACACGAATAAATGCTTCCTGTAAAATATCTTTTGCATCTTCTGCATTACCGACCATGCGGTATGCAATGGCAAAACCCCTCTCACGATAAGCTACTACCATCTCATTAAATGCAGCACGATCGCCTTTTTTGAGGCGTCTTACAAATTGATCTTGTTTGTTATTTGATATCATTTTAATTTTATAATTATAAAGGGGCGGGAAATCCCGCCCCTGCGTTTATTATTCTACATCCGGTCCTGGCTTACGATGCATATGTTTCCAAAATCCATGGCGCTCTTCCATGATTTCATGAAACTTCTCCGGATCTTCTTTGCGTAACTGTTCTAATTCCTCTCGGCGCTTCTCTCGCTCTTCAAAGCGCTCTTTTATTTCAGGATGTTCCTCTAAAAACGCTTTAAATGCCTCGGGATCTTCCTCTTGAAGCCTCCGCAGTTCTTCTCTTTTTTCACGAAACTTCTCACTACGTTCGTACTTTCGCTTCATGTGTGGATGTTCGTCTAATAATTTCTTAAATCTTTCAGGTTCTTCTTCACGCATTTTATGTAATTCTTTAACCTTATCATGTCTATTTTTCAATCGCTCTTTTATTTCAGGATGTTCATTAAGATATTCTTGAAACTTCTCAGGATCATCTCGTCTTAACTGACGAAGTTCGCGCATCTTTTCACGATGCTCTTTAATTCGTTTATATTTTTCAGGATCTTCCTCCTTTAACCCCTCAAGATGTTCTCTGAAATGTTCACGCCTCGTCTCAATACAATGCTTAAATGCTTCGGGATCATGTTCTTTGAGATATTCCATAAACTCACGACGCTGGTTATGAATTCTATTTCTCATCTCCTCAAACTTCTCAGGATCCTCCTCCCTAAGTTTTTTGAGACGATTGTGAGCATTGTGCCTTCGCTCGCGGACAACACTCCTGAATTTTTCAGGATCTTCTTCCTTGAGTTCTATAAGCTTCTCTCGGCGCTCTTCATACGTTGCATCACGCCACCAGTCAGCAAAAGAATCATCCTTAGCTATCTGGTCTAAATCAGCTTTAGCCGTTTCCTCAGCATACACAGAAAACGGTATACCTATTAAAACTGCAAAACTTATTATGACTATACCTGCTTTTAATATGTTCTTCATAATTGACCTCCTTTTTGACCTTTCAGTTAGTTAGACGTACTATTAAGGCTGGAGGTTTACATATAATTAATACGTTTATAAGTGGTTATAATAAATAGGATTATGCATATTGTACGACGGTTTTGGAAATAAATGCAAGGCGAAAAAAATAATTAAATTCTTTGCTTATCTCATATTGCAATAATAATTGATGAATATTTAAGAAATATCTACATAGGGCGGGCTGATTAAATTTTTAAATCTATTTGGATTAGTTCGAAATATTATTCCTCTTGTTGCTCTTCCCCTCTGGATGCAAACATAATAGATAGGATATCACGGCGGGACACAATCCCGACTAATTTATTATTATCAATGATAGGAACTCTACGGATAGGATTACGAATAAAACAAGAACAAATATTGACGACGCTGTCTTCGGGAGTAAAACTTATAACAGCATGTGTCATACAGTCACAAACATTTTTATTCTGATTATTATCTGTAAATAATGATTCCATTATATCTTTTTCAGTAACAACTCCTAATAAACAGTTTTCGGAATCAACCACTGGAAGCCCACTAATCTTATTCTTAATTAAAAGCTCAATCGCTTCATATAGGGATGATTGTTTTGATACAGTAATCATTTTTTTTGTCATAATCGATTTTGCTTTAACTAAATTCCATTTAAACATAATCCAACTCCTTTAAAAATACACTTTTTCTATAAATATACTATATTAATATATCGTCAATATAAAAAATTAACTTGAAAGAGATAATTCTAGAAAAGATTTAGGGAAGAGTTTAAAATTTTATATTTTTCTTTTAATAAGCAATCCCAATATCCCTGCTCCGAAGATTAACATCGTGGCCGGTTCAGGAACGG
>CAZLCT010000084.1:0-10420 GCA_964558015.1 uncultured bacterium
GGACGTAGGATACTTGAGAAGATATCTTTCTAGTACGAGAGGACCGGAAGATACGAATCTCTGGTGTTTGTGTTGTACCGCCAGGTGCATAGCTGGGTAGCTATGTTCGGAAAGGATAAGCGCTGAAAGCATATAAGCGCCAAGCCCCCTTCAAGATAAGGTATCCCAATCCTTTAAAGGAATAAGAAGACCACTTGTAGACTACAAGTTTGATAGGCGGAATGTATAAGAGCTGTAAGGCTTTAAGCTTATCCGTACTAATCGGTCGTTCGGCTTGACCTTTAATATATCTTTTATTAATTTAGTAGTTTTCGTACCTTACAATTCACTTACGCGATATATGCTTGGTGACCAAAGCGGTGGGGGTACACCCGTTCCCATTCCGAATACGGTAGTTAAGCCCACCTGCGCCGATGGTACTGGTTCCAGCGGAGCCGGGAGAGTAGGTCATTGCCAAGCTAAAAATAAAAAAGGGGATTTAAGTATTACTTAAATCCCCTTTTTGTTTTTTAGTGGAGGTACTTTAAGTTGTTTCAAGTAAAAATATTTTGCTCTCGAAGATATTTAGTAATTGCTTCAGCTACTTGCTTATTTTCTTTTTGAGAGTAATGCCCAACATGGGGAGATATATATCCGACTCGAATGGCATTTACCAAATTTGCTAAGGCGTCACATTGAAAATAATTTGGTAAATATACCACATAAAATTTCTTCCCTTTTCTTTCTACATCTTCCTTAAAACGGGTAATTATATTAAACGCTAAATCTATATGATGTTTTTTAAATCCTGTATTTTTTATCCTTTTTTTAATAAAGGAGATAAAACGAAAATTATTTCCGAGAAACCAGTATTCATGTTTAATTAATGGGTAAGTGGAAGGATTATGGACATATTCAGATAGTCGATCTAATTCGATTGTAGGGTAATTAATTAACTTTTTATTTACAAAACGCGGTTTAGAAAATACAGGGGTATTACCGTGATATAAGACTCGAATGATATTAACATTTCGTCTAATATTTTCCGGCTGAAGTCCGAAAATAACGATGTCAGGGTCAAATGCCAAGCCGTCATGTTTCCAACGTAGGTATGCCTGGGTCATATCATATCCTTGAACTCCAAAGTTAAGGACTTCGCAATTTAGTTGCCTGCCGAGTATATATCCCCAGCTTTCCTGAAAATTAACCCCATCACCAAGAGTAAAAGAATCACCAAAAAGGGCTATCCGTATTTGTTCTTTTCCCCTTTTATACTTTTTTTCCCCGTCTGATCTAATGCCATTTGTATCGAATTTTAAGAGTGGATGAGACGTTCCTTGATGAATCCATCCTAAATATTTATTGACAGATATATGAGTGGACCTGCTGTAGTATATTTTCATATATTTATCATATACACGCTGTATTTTTTCTCGATCATCCAGGTCCAGGAGAGAAACAGTTATTTCGAGGGATAAAAGAGCTAAAAGTGAAGAAAAAAATAAAAGCAGAATTTTATTTCTATGCATGACTTTTATATAGATATCTTATAATTAAGGTTTATCGTAATTATAAAAAAATTGATTATAATACTCAAGCCTAAACATATAAAATAAGTCAGGTTTCTCTTTCTCGCGTTTTGTTGTATAATTAAAAAATAAACCATTTAGTGTTCAAATAAACAATGGACAAGCCCTTTTTTGTGTATTGCTGGAGTTTTTATGGATAAAGAAAATTTATTTATCTATGGAGTGATAATACTGATATTTCTTGTGTCAATTGGTTTATTTATTTTATGTATTGCGTTATTTCTTCCCCCGCGGGTGGCTTCAATGATAGTTGGGCTTGCCGGATTTACTGTTCTGGTAGCTGGCCCTTTCTGGGCAATGATGCTTGAGAAGAAACTACGAGATAAATTTCAGAAAACACGAAAGAAACACGAATAAGGAAGACACTAATTAAATGGATTTTTCCAAATAAAAAAGGCGGTTTATTAAACCGCCTTTTTTATTATAATATTGTACAAACTGTAATAAACCTTTTTACTCTGTATTTTACAGGTCATAAGGCTTTACAGTTGCTCTACCGTTAGCCTTAACACGGCTTACGGCACCATCAAGTATACCTGCCACTTTTTTGTTGATTTCATCAATTGCATCAGCAGATGTTTGGCATCCCTTTGATTTGATATATTCCTTTACTTTACTTGTTACTGCGAGTGCTTCTTTAGCCATGATTACTCCTTTCTTCATTTTCATGTAATTATTGATTGTTTACTATAAAATTTTGCTAACCGAGATTATTTTATTATATGTTAATCTTTTTATTTGTAAAGGTTTTTTAATGACTATTATTTTAATTTATTATATGATACATTATTAATATTTAGTTAAAGCCAAATGGGAGTAAATATGGGGTGTAGATGGTTTAGGATAGCCGTAACTGCTTTTTGTCTCATGCTTAGTATTGACATAGGGTTAGTGTATGCAATTGATGGGTGGAGGGAATATGACGAGCAATGGAAGAAGCGTAATCCTACAGTACGTCTTGAAATTTTAAATCGTTCTTTAAAACATTATACTAAAGCATATTATTATTTTGAAAATGGTGATCTCGGTAATGCTGAGCGGCTTGCCCATGATGCTTTAAAAGTTGTCCCTCAATTCGCGGAAGCCCATTTTTTGCTTGCTAAAATTTATGATTTAAAGGGAAAAGAAAAGAAAGCAGAAAAACATAGGAAGAAGGGGGAAGAGTTAGCATCTTCTCATTCAATTCTTAAAGAAAGGGACTACTTAATAGGCAATCTTGATCGTCTTATGGAAAATTATGCTCCATCCCACGCACTTAATAGGATTGTTTTTTATCTTCTTTTTATCGCAGGCTATTTTATTATTATTTTTCTTATTATTTCTAGTGGGTTCCTTTCAAGTGTTTCTATGAAAATACGTCGTATGAGCCGTTTAATTAAAGAAGATGAAGAAAAAAAAGCTGATCTTGTTGTTGGTGATTTTCCCGGTGAGGATAATGAAAAGCCCCTTTCATGGTATTGGAAGATAGTTATATACGGAGCTCCTTTTCTTTTATGTTATTTTGTTAGTCTATTATTTGGTGCCCAGACTAAAAAGGATATAATAATTTTTACTCTTCTCCCGGGATTGTTAATCTCCGTGCTTATATATAAAATATTTTTTAGTGATGATGATTTCAGCCCCCCGTCAAAGTTTGGTGGTATGAGATAGAAATAATTTTGCAGGAAGACACAAACTCAAACAATTTATTGGAGATTCTTAAGTGAAATTCAACAAAGACAACCTTTTTATTTCATTTGTTGATGAATCTATGAAAAAGTATTTTTTTAATAATTCAATTGAATACAATGTTGAACTTGTTCTTTTTTGTTTGCCCGAGATTCTCAACGGACCGTGGAGGGAAGTAGTAAAGAGAGTTAAAAATGTATTTAAAAGGTATCCTGTGAGGCGCCATATGCATGGTCCATTTATTGATTTGCCATACCATAGTAGAGATCAGGAAGTATGTGCGTTAGCTAAACGCAAGATTATACAAGGGCTAACAATTGCGGAGGAAATTGGTGCAGAACATATAGTTTTTCATAGTACGTATAATCCGCTTGTGGTTGATTCGCGGTATCCAAGGTCGTGGAACCAAAGGGCTTTAGAATTTTGGCTTGAGATTATACCTTATGCTGAACGCAGTGGATGTATTATGGTTATTGAAAATGTATTTGATCCTTATCCTGAAATAATTAAAGGGTTAGTTAAAAAGATTAATTCACCATATTTTAAAGCATGCCTTGATGTAGGACATGCTCATATATTCGGCAAGGTTGGATTAGAACAGTGGGTCAAGATACTAAAGAATGACTTAGTGCATTTGCATATTCATGATAACAGTAAGGTTTTTGATGAGCATTACGGATTAGGAAAAGGAACTATAAATTTTAAACGTTTTTTTACTAGTATTGAAAAAGAAAAAATAGACCCCTCATTTACACTTGAAGTTCGAGATGATAAAGAAATGAGAAGGAGTTTCCGCTATTTAAAAAGTAAGGGGTATTGGGAGTGACGGTTTATTAATTATAAAATTTAAGGAGAATTGATGTAATTATGGTGAAAGTTATTGTTTTTGATTTAGGACAGGTTTTGATTAAATTTGATTTAGAGCTTGCTTTACGTCGTTTATTAGAAGTATGTAATGCTTCTTTTGAAGATGTTGCTACTTTTTTTACTTTATCTGACGCCGAAAGGCTTTTTACGGAAGGAAAAATTTCGGGCCGGGAGTTTTATGATAAAGTTAAGAGTCGCTTTAATATAACGGTTGATTTTGCGGAATTTTGTGTCAAATACAACACAATTTTTGAAATTGATAAAGAGGTCGAGGATATTATAGTTGAATTAAAAAAGAATTACCGGATAGCAACACTTTCCAATACAAATGAAATTCATTTTGATTATATAATGGAAACTTATCCGGTTATGAAATTATTTGATGAATATGTAGTCTCATTTCGGGAAAAATGTCAAAAGCCCCATTACGAGATATTCCAAAAAGCTCTTACTAGGCTTGGTGTTGCACCTACTAATGTTGTTTTTATTGATGACAATGAAGCGAATGTAATTGCAGCAGGACAGATTGGCATAAGATCAATTCATTATGAAAGTCCTCACGAATTAGTTGAGAAATTGAGGAAGTACGGGGTGAAGGTATAGACGCGGATTTACGCAGATCAAAACGCAGATAAACAAGTCATGAAATGTAGGGGGTACACACCCGCCTTAGTTGAAGCTTCAGCGGATAAGTATGTGACCTGTTAGAATCGAAGATACCGATAAAGCCAATTAAAATAGAAATAAAAAGATTATTTTATGAACAAAAAAGAGGATAAAAAACAAGTCAAAAAATTAGGCCGCTCCTTTCCGTCCATGGAATCGCGGCACTCCGACGTCCTGAACGTCGCAACTGATATCGTGAAGAAGCTTCACAAAGCAGGGTTTGAGGCTTACTTAGTCGGTGGGTGTGTGCGGGATATGATTATGAAGCGTGTGCCTATTGATTATGATATTGCAACTAATGCAAAAGTGGAAGATATAATGAAATTATTTAAAAAAGTTGTTCCGGTCGGTGTTAAGTTTGGAGTAGTTTTGGTTATTAAAGAAGGAATTGAGTTTGAGGTAGCTACGTTTCGTTCTGATGGTGAATATTTTGACGGTCGACATCCGCGTACGGTACATTTTTCATCAGCTCAAGAAGATGCACAACGTCGCGATTTTACTGTAAATGGTTTATTTTATGATCCAATTAAGAAAAAAATTATTGATTATGTGGGTGGTAGGGATGACATAAAGAAAAAAGTTATTCGTGCAATCGGAGACCCTCAGAAAAGATTTAGTGAGGATAAACTACGAATTTTACGTGCTATTCGTTTTTCAACAAAACTTGGTTTTAATATTGATAAAAAGACCTTCGATGCAATTCGTAATTTTGTTCCTGCTATAACTGAAGTTAGTTATGAGAGAATTCGTGATGAATTTGTTTATATGATGAGGGGCCCTTTGCCTCTACGGGCTCTTGAGCTTATGGATGAAGTAGGGCTTTTAGAGAAGTTACTTCCTGAGGTGACGGCTATGAAGAATGTCGAGCAGAATCCAAAATTTCATCCCGAAGGTGATGTGTTTGTCCATACGATGCTTATGATGAAGGAGTTGAAGAATCCATCTCTTGTTTTGGCATTTTCTGCCTTATTTCACGATATTGGAAAACCAAAGACCTTTGATCCTGAAACATTAAAAACTACTTATCACAGTGATGTTGGTGCTCGTATAACGGAAAAGATACTGAAACGTTTTCGCTTTTCTAATGATGATATCGAAAAAGTGAGTTGGTGTGTACGTAATCATATGAATTTTATGCATGTTAAAAAAATGCGTATAGGAAAATTAAAACGTATGATGACACTAGATACGTTTCAGGATGAGCTTGAGTTGCATAGAATTGATTGTTTGGCAAGCCATGGCATGCTTGACAATTATGAGTTTTTGTTACAAAAACAAGAAGAATTTAAAAAGGAAGATTTAAAGCCTAAACCTTTGATAAACGGACATGATTTAATTTCTCTTGGATTTAAACCGGGACCTCTTTTTACTGAAGTGCTTGATGAAGCTCGGGATTTACAGCTTGAGCATAAATTAAACAGTAGAAAGGAAGCGATTGAATGGGTAATGAAACAGTACGGCAAAGATGGAATAAATATTAGCAAACGAGGAGTAAAAAAAGGAAAAAATAAAAAGAGAAAAAGAGAGTAATATGTCGTTGCAAAGTATAGCTAAGCAATTTCAAAATTTAATAAAGACTGAACAAAATATAGAAACAAAGCTTTTTTTTATCTTTCTTTGTTGTTTTATTTTTACATATATTCGTTTTAGTTTTGCGGCTGAGCCCGTACAACCACTTGAGCCTGCAGATATTGCATATTATTTTCCGTCTGATAAAAGTATTATTCAAACAGTTCGTATTGCATTACTTGAAGGAGTGAGAGAAGGTACTCTTTCGTTTGATGCCTCGTTTAATATTAAAACCATCGAGACGCAAGACTCTCTGGGGACATTTCATGTTCATGGTAGGAATCGCGTTGTTCCGACAAAAGTGGGATTTAGGCTCGGTAATGAACAGTTTAAAATTTATGGTGCATTAATTCATCCTACGGATGATAAATTTACTTTAAATGGAGTACAGTATCGGGGAGATTTAATTGTTATACGAGGGAAAGATATGACTTTACTTTTTATTAATTATGTTAATATCGAAGATTACCTCCGAGGTGTTCTACCGGTTGAGGTTTCTCCTCATTGGTCCCCGGAAGCACTTAAAGCACAGGCTGTTGTATCGCGAACGTATGCTGTTTTTTCAGAAGTGTCGAGTCTTTATGCAGATTATTCGATGAAAAAAACTGTTGCGAGTCAATTATACGGAGGAATGAGAGCTGAGAATGATGTTACGGATAAGGCTATAAATGATACCAAGGGTGAAGTTTTAACATACAAGGAAACTATTTTTCCCGGCTATTTTCATGCGAACTGCGGCGGGCATACAACCCGACCTGATACAGTATGGTATGTAAAGCCGCACCCGGTCTTACGAGGTGTAGCATCTCCGTATTGTAAAGATACGAAACATTATTCTTGGTCATTGGGTATTTCATCAGAGGGAATTGAAGAAGCTCTTATTAGCCGTGGTTTTGCTGTAGGTTCCGTATATGATATTAGAGCGAAAGAGAAAGATGATTCTGGGCGAATAACAAGTTTTGAAATCATCACATCAAAAGGTACGGTTGATATAAAAGGAAATGACTTTCGCTTAGCACTTGGTCCTGAAAAGTTAAGAAGTACAAAGATTGAGACTATCATTAGAGATAGAAACTCTTTTATTTTTGAAGGATTTGGATGGGGGCATGGTGTAGGGTTTTGTCAATGGGGTGCCAAAGTGATGGCGGATGAGGGATATACGTACAATGAAATTTTAAAACACTATTTCCCCTCTTCAAAAAAGGGAAATATAATTTATTAGTAATTGGTGTATTTTTTTAGAGGT
Organism: uncultured bacterium; assembly: GCA_964558015.1. GTDB lineage: Bacteria > Omnitrophota > Omnitrophia > JAHJGZ01 > JAHJGZ01 > CAZLCT01. The sequence continues at coordinate 7,585 of CAZLCT010000084.1, forward strand.
TTTATTATATTGGTTTTTTATTATTTTTATATGGTAGTAAAAATTAAGAGGATTAAAATTTAGTCTCCTGGAGAAGGTTATTAAATATGTTTTTAATTAAGGGGAAGAGGAACCTATGGGGAATATAATAAGTAAAAACAACAAAGATAAAAAAATAAGAAATACAATTTCGTTATGTCCTTTGACTTATAAAGAAGTTCCAGCCAGTATTATTGAAAGAGATAAAAAGATATATATGATAAAGAAAGACGATAAAGGCGATGATATTGAAACACTAATAGAAAATAACAATGAATTCTATAAGATCACGCATGAAGATTCATATATGTCAGGAGAATATAAAAAGATAGTTTATGATATAACTGGAAGGTGTAATTTAAATTGTCCGATTTGCTATAGAGATAATAAAATCTATTGCCGTGAGCCTTCGTTAGAAGAGATAAAAAAGTTTGCTTCAGCATTTTCTGATAAGCTTATTTTACTTTCAGGAGGGGAACCTACTGTAAGGGAAGATTTGCCAGAAATTATAAAAATATTTTCTGATAAGACCAAGGTTATCTTATCAACTAATGGAATTATGCTTGCGGATTTCGACTATTTAAAATTATTAAAGAAAAATGGACTTGAGTTTGTACTATTTGCATTTAATGGTTTTGATGATGATGTATACAAATTGATCAATGGTAAACAACTTTTAAGTATAAAAAATAAGGCATTGGAAAATTTAAAAAAATTAAAAATAAATACTTTCTTGAGTTTTCTCTTAGTTAAAGAGGTTAATGAAAGCCAGATAATGAAGAGTTTGGAATATTATATAGAAAATAGGGATTTTATAAGAGAGTTAAGAATTAGAAGTATGGCCTATGTAGGCAGATTTATTGATAAACGAAGGTATTCTCTTTCAGAAATAGTAGATTTGTTAGCGCAGCTTTTGCATATAGATAAAGATGTGCTTTTGCGGGAGGTATATTTTAATCAAAAAGTGAATCGGTTATTAAAAAAAAGGGCATTCGTGGTAGGTAGTTGTTCCATAGATTTTCATTTTAAAGTGGTTAAGGGAAAACTTATTCCATTTGGTAATTTCCTTGATAATGAAAGGCTTAAGAAAAAATGGGGATATATGTATGTTATAACAAAGCTAATTCAATTGTATGGCATTAATAGTTTATTTTCTGCCGGGAAGAAAATATTTTCTTATTCAAGCAAACCTTGTTTTTACCAAAATGATATTGTAAAAATTGGTTTACGATCTTGGCCGGATAAAAATAATGTCGATTTATGTGAAGGGTGTTTAACTGCTGCTTTCGATGATCAGGGTAAATTAAGGCCGTTTTGTCATGCAAATATAAAGAAAGAAAAAAAATCTGAATTGTTATGAATATTACTCTGCCATTTAGATTTATAATTTATGCTAAAAAGGTATATTCTTTTTTTGTTAGAAGAGATTTTGATTTTCTTATGCTTTATACTAACCGTGATTGTACATTAGACTGCCTTTATTGTTACGGAAAAGATCAATATTCTACTCAAGGTGACATACTCTCTTTAGATGAATATTATTCAGTTATAGATCAAGCTAAATCTTTAGGAGCTCGCAGTATTCTTTTTGGCAGAGTAGGGGAGCCTCTTGGCAATAAAAATGTCTTAAAGTTGATAGAATACGTTTTTAAAAAACGTATGAAGCCTGTAATATGTACAAATGGTTTATTCATCAATAAAGAAATGGCTCAATTCTTATATGGATGTAATGCTGCAGTAATAATAAAAGTTGATAGTTTGAGTCCTGAAATTCAGAATAAGTTAGCAGGAAAACAAGCATATATTTATAGAAAATATAAATATAAATATAAAGGAGTTAATCATGTTGATATGATTCCGGAAGGCCTTTATTGTTTACTTAAAAAAGGATTTGGGCGTAACCTTTTATGGCCATATAAACCCTCTGTTATTTTACATGCAGTATTATCTAAGATAAACAAGCCTTTTTTCGAAGAGTTGTTATTATTTTCTCGAGCAAACAAGCTTAAAATAATTCTTCAACCACTGCGATATTGTAGCAGTATAGAAAAGAACAAAGATCAGTTGTTGTTATCTTCACAGGATTACGAAGATATTAACTCCTTAGCAAATAATATTCTCGGTAAAGAATTTGAACTTTTTCAGCAAAGTCAGCAGTATTTTTTTTGTATAGGAAGAAGACCAATCATAGATGAATACGGACAGTTATTATGTTTCCTTCCCTCCCGTAAAGTTGTTGGGAATATTAGAAAAGAATCTTTAAGTACATTGTGGCATAGACGTACTATGATGGATGATTATAATTTTGCGCTTCAAAATCGTTGTACCTGTCACAATCTTAATGAATGTCCCCTTGCTTATAAAGCGATGGGGATTTCATAAAACTACACTTTTATGATTAAATTGTCTCCTGAATATTTACGCAAAAAATCAAAGAAATTTGTATTTATTAATTTTACCATTAATTCTACTTATATTGGTCCAACTTTTGCTGCTGCCTATCTTGCGCCAATAATACGGAAACATTCGTATAAGCTGCAGGTATTAAATTTTTCTTATAAAATAAGTGATGAGTTGTTTGTGAAAAAAGTCCTTTCTTGTTTACCTGAAATTGTTGGATATTCTTTTTTAGAAATCACCTAACTCTCCTGTCCACGCTAAAAAGCAGATTGCGGGTCCGGAACATCGGTTGACCAATGTCAAACAAAAAATTGAGGCATTGACGCCGCAACGTGGACGGGGCAAGCGTCAGATAACCGATGAAGATGATTTGCTGGCGTGCATCGCCAAGATAATCAAAACTCATCATGCGGAAGGA
>CAZLCT010000085.1:0-10263 GCA_964558015.1 uncultured bacterium
ATCAGCTTTCTCAGGTTTTAATGTAGGGTCGTTGCCTCCCCAACCAGTCGTATCAAAAAGATCGCTCTTTCCTGGCGCTTTAAATGCTTCGGAAAAAGATGCAAACAAATCTAAATATTTACAGGGCTTTATCACCCCTCCAACTCTTGCGGTAGTCTCGTCAAAATCGGCGAGAGTTACATTCGTACGATTATCAAAACGATAATCAACCTCATCATGACGAAGACCAAACGTGAGAATAAGTTTTTCATATATCGTTAAAACATCCTGAAAATAAAATCCGGTATCATCTTTATCAGTACTATTATCAGTTACTGTACCAGCGCCGAATCCAATGCGAACGATAGATTCATCATTATCAGATCCGTTGGCATATTCAACTCCTAGAGTAGCTTGGTTTTGGAGAGGTCCAAGCTCCTCGTTATATGTAACCTGACCGACTAAACCCTTCTGTGTTGAAAGTGTAAAAAACTGCTTTGTCTGTCCAAAAACAACAGATGTAGAAGTAAAATCTATGTCTGTAAGACGCCTATACGCATTTAAACTTAAATCAATATGATCGGCAAAAAACGACTTATTAGCATTGACTGATAAAATAAGGTTTTCCCATTTACGATTATCCAAAGGTTTAGCTGTCTGCTGACGGTTCGCTTCTTCCTGGAATAATGTTAACTCACCGGGATTATGGTTTTCCTGATCAGTATACTTAATATAAAACATAACTTCTCCGGTCTCGTCTTCCAATTCATATCCAAGTTTTCCGTCAAAGAAAGTTCCGCGTGTATCGCCGTTATCACGATATCCGCCATAGAGTTGTCGAGCACCTGAGAAAAAATATTTTATCCGTCCAGGAATACCAAAGATAAATTTATCCTGAACCGTTCCGCTCGCACCGGCATTAAAATTTTGATATCGAAAAGATCCGAATTCATACATACCAAAGGGGCTGAATAATTCCTCAGACGGCTGTTTGGTAGTAATATTAAGAACGCCGCCCAAGGCACTATCGCCAAACATTGGGGATGCCGTTCCACGTACTACTTCTATTTGCTCTATGTTATTGATATTTAAAAGATTCGGATTAAATATATTTAAATCAACTTCATTTACCCTGACACCGTCAACAATAACCGCTGTTTCCTCATTATCAGTAAATCCACGGAGATTGAAAGTAGTATCAACATTATTGCCGACTTGATCATAAATATTCACCCCTTCGATATATTGCAATGCCTCCTGGATAGTGCGCGCACCTGTGGCATTAATGTCATCAGCGGTAATAATAGTAGTATTGGCCGGATTGTTTGAAAGTCGAGTTTTGACCGAAGGAAGCCTAGTAGCACTAACAATTATTGGATCAAAAAAAAGCTCTTTTCCTTTCTTAATAATATCCAAAGTTTCCTCACCAACAGCTTTTACTCCTTTGCCAACTCCTTTACTTACATCAACCCCTGCTTCCCCAACTTCTTTGCCTACTTTCAGAGCGCCTTTGCCTGCTTCTTTACCAATTTGAGTAGCACCCTTACTAACCTTCTCACCTACTTTTGCTACTTCCTTACCTACCTTCTTCAGTGTTGAATCATCTGTTTCTTCTTCAGCCCAAGCAAATGTTGTAAATAAAATAAAACTAATTAAAAAACTCAAAACTATTTTCACAATTTCCTTTTTCAATTTCTACCTCCTTATTTTTCCTCGAAACAAGACGAGTTAATGCTTTACTTATTAGAAGTTAAATGACTGGTTAAATCTAACAGACATTTTCTCTTCTAATCAGCTTATACTGGGTAAGGTCTCCTGGCTTACGGATATCTCCCCGTTAGAAATAGGAAATGCTCTTATGCATTTCCGTATAAAAAACATTAGTAGCGCTAAATATTATCTTAATAAAGCACAACCTTTGCTGTTTAACAATTTCTAACGGGGCAGGCTTACTCACCGCTCCTTCCCATCCGCTAATGGAGCGAACAGTGGATTTCTTTGCGATTTTCATCACCGTTTACAGTTGCGGGACAGTGCACGACTTTCACGTGCTTCCCTCTCTTCCAGCAGCATGATGTTAATAAAATATTTGTATAGACATAAAAGTCTATACTCTGATTATCTTTTCATCCCTCCTTTCATTTTTACCCTTCAGTTAGAATTGTATTATTCATTTCAACTTAAAATTCAAAACATATTTATGAAATAAGTTTTTTATGACTTAAAATAGTTTCATATAATTTGCCGGCAGAAATTGAATGCAATTTTTCACTCCAATGACTATCATATGACAGATGTCTCTGTTTATCAGATAAACCAACTGTTTCATCAAAAAGGTCAAGATAGATTAGATTTTTCCCGTTTGAAAGCGAACTTAAATTTTTTCTAATCTCTATGTTCCATGGAATAGTTGCTTGGACTATTAAGATTCCATCAGGATTAAATCTAATGAAAGCTTCGTGAAAATCAGTTATATACTCACGAGTTTTTCTCCACTCCTCTTTGCTAATAAAAGAAGCGTGTTCGTCACTCCTGGTAAAATTCTTAGGAGTCATACCCATGTCTTGATTCTTTTTTCTGACAATAAGGGTATGTCCTATTTGATGAAATTTCCAAAACAAAAACCGATATAAATGAGAATTGCTTCGCAAAAATATTTTACCCGGAAAATCAATCAAACCCTCATCAGCACGGTACAATTTGTGTTGAAATTTATAATCATCAACAGGGTCATTTTCGCAAAAGGTAAGCACAATAATATCCGGTCTGAATAAATTTAAATGGTCTTTTCCATATGTTAGTGCCTGTAGAGTTCCCCACCCCCCAATACCTGCATTTATTAATGTGCATCTTTGTTCGGATTGTTTCAGCAACTCTTCTAGTTTTCCGCCAAACGTGTCTTCTATATTTAAACCATATCCAAAAGTATATGAATCACCAAGGAGTAGTACTTTTTTAATTTCAGGATCAGAAAATTCGGATAAATTAAATTCTCTACCTCTTAATCCTAATGAGTTAGTTTTAACTTCCATTACAAAGTCAACGCCGGGATATGAATATTTCTGACAGAAATTTTTTTTCATTAAATATCCGTACTTTTTATCCCGTTTAATCCATAACATTGACTCCTTTTGAGGTAAAAATATTCTTATGATAAGTTCTAAGATCAATAATGATATTCCCAAAGAAAAAAATATCATCAATAAAAAATAGATTGTTCTTTTACTATTTAAGAACCTAAACATAACATTAAATATTTTTATTTTACTTACTTAATAAATCTAAACTTTAAAACATTTGCATTATTTTATCTTTACCCAAAAGCACCTCTTTATCAAGCCATTCGTTTATAGTCCCGTCTTTTATAAAAAAAACACGCTTTCCGTATGCTTTAATAAAATCAAGGTGATGAGAAATAACAAATAGTGTCTTTCCCTCATCACTATTCAACTTATTAAGAATACAAAACAGTTCTTGTTGCTGCTTTATATCAAGATGTGATGTAGGTTCATCCAGTAAAAGGATATCCGCTTCTTGAGCAAGGGCACGGGCAATCTCAACGCGGCGTCTCTCACCTCCGCTTAATGTAAATATAGAACGACCATGAAACCTAAGAGTATTTGTTATCTCCATTGCGCGGTGAGCTTTTTCTTCATCCTCTTTTGACTCAAATGTGCCACCAGATGAATAAGGATATCGCCCCATAAGCACAATCTCTTCAACAGTAAAGGGGAACACATAAAAACTGTCTTGCTCAACAATCGCAATATTCCTGGCTATATCACGGCGAGATACATGAATGAGTTCTTTGTCTTTAAGCATTATTTTTCCATGATCAGGCTTGAGGAGGCCGCACATAAGTTTAATAAGCGTGGTCTTTCCTGCACCGTTTGGTCCAAGCAGAAATGAAAAATCATTCTGCTTAACGGTAAAATTTGCATTACTAACAGAAAACAGATTCCCGTAGGAGAAATAAACATTCTGCATTGAAATGGCAGTATTATTCATAACGTATTCAATATGCTATGTTTCTTATTCCGACATATCAGCTACATCATTTCATTACGTAACTGATGTCTTCATTTATAAAATTCTTTTATGCTCCCTTTTCTTTAAGAGAATAATAAAAAACGGAGCCCCGATAAAAGAAGTTACAACACCAACCGGTAATTCCTGAGGCATTAATACCGTTCGGGCAAGAGTATCAGAAATAACAAGAAAAATACCCCCCATAAAAGCACTCACAGGAAGTACAATCCGATGATCAGGACCGAATATCAATCGCACAATATGCGGGACAACGAGCCCTACAAAGCCAATCAGCCCGCTTACTGCAACCGAAAGCCCGGTAATAATAGAGGCACAGATGAAACAAACTGCCTTAGTACTCTCAATATTAACACCCAATGACTTGGCTTTATCTTCACCTAGGGTTAAAAGGTTAATTTTACGGGCCTGCAAAAATAGAACAAACGTGCCTCCGAAAACAACAAGACAAACTACCTTTATAATTGGATCATGAAACTGTGATAGAGACCCTAACAGCCAGAAAAATATACCAGCCAGTTGATCAGCACTCACAATTGTCTCTATAAATATAACAATTGAAATAAAAAAAGAATTTAAAATAACACCCACTAACAATAATGAATATATTGATAATGCACCCTTTCTTTTCGATAACTGATATACAATAAAAATAGCTGCTAAAGAACCAGAAAATGAGAAAAGTGGAATTGTAATAATGCTGCCAAAAAATAAAGGAATGCCTAAAGCGGTAGCGCACACAGCCCCAAGTGCACCTCCCGATGAAACACCAAGAATATGAGGATCGGCAAGAGGATTGCGCAGTAATGCCTGAAATACACACCCGCTTACCGAGAGTGCCATACCCACAAGAAAACCTAAAAAGATACGCTTTAGGCGAATATCCCAAACAATGAGGCAAAAATAATCATCATACTCAACATTAGATAATCCCAACTTATATAAAAGTACGTTTATGATTTGAGGGCTCGATATCTTAAGAACGCCAAAATGAAGTGCACTAAATATAGTAATAAAAGAAAGTAATATAAATAAAATCAAGATTATTATAAATTTTGCTATTGTTAATCTTTTACTCATTTTATGCGCTCACTATATTGCTCTTCTTTTCCAAAAACTTCAGGATGGATAATACTTGCCATAATTTTTAAAAACTTCGGGGTGCGTGGACCCGGCACAGAATGAATATCTGTTTTAATTATATAAACATTATTATTTTTTACGGCTGAGATATTTTGTAGGGGTGACCAAAAATTTTTAATTTCCTTTATTTGATTCTCATTCGGTGTCTTATAAAATGTAGCATCAACAATAATCTCCGGATTAAGTGAAACAATACCCTCAACCGTATATTGTGGATATCTCATTCCACTTCCTCTAATACTATTAATACCTCCACAAATGAAAATTACATCATCTTCATACGTATTTTCCCCAGCTACATATAAAGGATGATGTGACCTAACGAATAAAACATTAGGCCGCATCTGTTCTGTAAATTTTTGTTTAATATTTTGTATTGTATTTTCTAACTCAGTATAGAGCATTTTGCCCTGAGCCTCTCGTCCAATACGTTTACCTATAACCTCATATGCTTCAAAAAGTCCCTGGATAGTATAAAATCGAACGACACAATTATCTATGTCAAGATAATTCAAATGCTCTTGCACCTTTTTCGTTCCGCTGTTTGGAGACAATATAACCAAATCTGGACTTAACGATACTATCTTTTCAATATTAGGATTTATAAATCCTCCGACTTTTTCCTTCTCTTGTGCCTGGGGCGGATAGTCACAATAACTAGTTACGCCAACTAGCATATCACCGCCTTCCAGCGCAAAAATAATTTCAGTAATAGCCGGGGCAAGGGATATTATGCGAAGTGCTTCATCAGCACGAATGATGGGAGCTATAAAAATAAAAAACAAAACAAAAAGAAAAATATATATTTTTTTTGACACTAAATATATCTCCCTAATAAACCACTATTATTAAGCCCATTTTTTTATCCTTCGCATCGTACATCCCTGTACTGCTCAGGGTTGTTTCAATGACAGCATCTGTTATGGAGCAAAGCGACATAACTGATTGCTGGAATTGACCCCCGCTCATTACCCGTCACAATCCGCACTTCCTGTGCTAGTGACGGGTTGTTTCATCCAGAAACAAAAAACCCTGGCCTCCTTAAAAAGAAAACCAGGGTTTTAAAATTTAAACTCGATTTCTTTTCCTCTTAGTCGGAGGCACAACCTATGTTGTCTTTTGGGTATCCTGACTTGCGGATCACTTTACTAGTTATCACCTTCCCAGTCTTTATAAATGACCAGTGGCATTTTATAACAATCATCCCCGCTTACAGTGGCGCTACCGTGTGGGCATCTCACCCACTTCCCCATAATAAAAAGAACGGAAAACATTATATCAAAAGTTTAAAAAATAACAATACCTAATATTTAATAACCTTGCTCTTGTAAATAATCAAATGTTAACGGTCGCTTTTGATTAGTTGTATATTTTTTAATATATTTACTGATGAGGTCAACTTCAATATTTACAATATCATGCACATTTAGATCAGAAAACATAGTATGATTCCAGGTATGAGGAATAACAACTACCGAAAAAGAATCATCACCTAGTTCTTGAACCGTAAGACTCACTCCGTTTACTGCAACCGAACCTTTATGAATCAAATATTCGATTATATTTTTTTCGGCTCTGATATGTACAAAAATATTGTCATTCCTTTTTACTATTTTCTCCACAGAACCAACTCCGTCAACATGCCCCTGCACCCAGTGCCCACCTAAACGATCACCAACTTTTAAAGCCCTCTCCAGATTGACTGAACAGCCCACACTGATTTTTCCTAAATTCGTCGCAGAAAGTGTCGGTTGAGAAACATCTGAAAAAAAAGCTTTCCCAAAAATTCTGGTAACTGTTAAACAGACGCCATTGACTGCTATACTTTCACCGATAGATAAATCAGTCCATAATTCGCCTACTTCAAACCCGAGTTCATACATATCGGTTTTAGTACGCTTATGTTTTAGCTTTCCTTGCTTTTCAATTATCCCTGTAAACATAATTAAAATTTTACTCTTACCCCTTAATCCTCATCATTTATATACTGGATAACCCTCAATTAAAAAATCATTACCAATCTTTCTGTATTGTATATCTTTTAAATGAACCGCATGGCTTAATTTTGCAATGCCCTTCCCTTCAATCGAAGTTGGTGCACTCCTGCCTCCGATTACAATAGGAGCATAGAAAAAAAGAATTTTGTCAACAACCTTTGCTTCAAGAAATGAGGCAGCCAGACTGCCTCCTCCTTCAACTAAAAGGGTTCCTATTTTATACTTTAGCAATTGATTTAAAACAAATCTAATATCAATCTTTCTATTACGGATAGGTGCCTTTAGTATTTTAATTCCTTCACTCTGATAATCACCAACCCTTGTCCGGCTAATAATGGGGCCGGTAACAACAATAACCTCGTGACGGCGTGCATCGTGAAATACCTTTTTTCTTAAAGATATCTCCCCCTTACTGTCAAATATAATTCTTACAGGATGATAGTTATGCGAATATGCTAACCTTACTGTTAAAGACGGATTATCCTTGAGAGCTGTATTCTTTCCTACAGCAACGGCATCTACCTCTTTTCGCAATTTATGAACATAGAGTCTTGCCGCCTCACCAGTAATCCACCTGGAATTACCCTCTCGGGTTGCAATTTTTCCGTCAAGACTCTGTGCCATCTTTAATAAAACAAAAGGACGTTTTTTTTTAATATTAATCACAAATGATTCATTTAATTTTTCAGCCTCTTGTTTAAGCAATCCGACTGATACATTAATATTATGTCTACGTAACACGCTAATACCCTTACGTGCATTTACTGGATTAGGATCATATGATGCAACAACAACGCGGCGAATCTTACTTTTTATAATAAGTTCCGTACAAGGGGGCGTTTTCCCGTATGTTGAACAGGGTTCGAGCGTAACATATAATGTAGCTCCTCGTGTATTCTTCCCGGCACGTCTGATAGCAACTACTTCCGCATGAGGACCTCCGAATGAAGCATGATAACCGGAAGATATCACCTTCCCATTCTTTACTATAACTGCTCCAACCAAAGGATTAATTTTAGTTGTTCCCTTGCCCTTTTTCGCAAGACGAAGGGCTTTGTGCATAAAATATTCATCGTTTTTTTTAAAAATTTGCTTCATATAAAATCCATTGGCTATATTAAACGAGCCAATTAAAAAATAAGGGGAATATTAAAAAATTAATTCGGAAATATAAATTTTAATCAGCCGTGACAATCGGTTTTTCATTATGATTTATATGATCAAGGACACCGTTGACGAATTTTCCTGAATCTTCCTGTGAGTATTTTTTGGCTAAATTGACTAGTTCATTTATAGTTACTTTGGGGGGAATATCAGGCATAAAAAGAAGCTCATATGCACCAAACCGGAGTATACTTTTATCAATTATAGCCATACGTGAAAGGTCCCAATTTTCCGTATGACGAGTAACAATTTCATCAAGACATTTAAGATTTTCAAGCGTCCCCGTAAGGATACGCTCAGCAAATTCTCTTACTTCTTTATCAACTATATTATCTTCCCAAAATCTCTCCTTTACAACATCAGGAGTTTCTTTGAGAATTTCAATCTGATATAAAATTTTCAAAACGCATTCACGTGCAAATGTTCGCTTTCTCATAATATTTTCTCTTTTCTAATTTATGCCAAATTTATTCTTAGCCTTTATTAAAAACAGAAAAAATGTTTGCCATTTCAATAGCTGATTCAGCTGCATGGGCGCCTTTATTTCCGCTTTTTGTCCCTGCGCGCTCAATTGCCTGCTCAAGCGTATCCGAAGTTATAACTCCAAAAGCCACAGGAACTCCTGTATCAAGAGATACCTTGGAAACACCTTTAGCTAATTCAGAGGCAACATATTCAAAATGTGCTGTTGAACCTCTAATCACAGCAGATAAAGCAATTATGGCATCAAACTTTTTACTGGCTGCCATCTTCGAACATGCCAGAGGCACCTCAAATGAACCTGGTACCCACATAATCTCAATATTACTCTCAGAAGCACCGGAGCGAATTAATCTATCAAGGGCACCGTCTAAAAGACGTTTTGTAATGAATTCATTAAATCTCGAGACTACAAGACCAAACCGCTTTCCTTTGGCTGTCAATGCACCCTCATATATTTTTGTCATATAAAACCTCCTTACTCAGTCATTTAAGTTTTTTATTGTTATTAAACTATTTAAATCATTTATATTGATATGATCGCTAGTTTCTTAAATATTAAAGCTCCAACCAATGACCTAATTTCTCTTTTTTCGTCTGTAAATATTTCTGGTTATAAATATTACATTCGATTTCAAGAGGTATACGTTCAACAACCTCAAGTCCATAACCCTCAAGTCCTATGATCTTACGCGGATTGTTTGTAATGAGACAAATTTTCTTAATACCTAATTCAACTAATATTTGTGCTCCAATTCCATAATCACGCAAGTCAGGCTTAAATCCTAACCTTTCATTCGCTTCGACCGTGTCTAAACCGCCATCCTGTAATTCATATGCTTTTATTTTATTAAGAAGACCAATACCTCGTCCCTCTTGCATAAGATAGAGAATAATCCCACATCCATTTTTATTAATCATATCCATGGCCGTATGAAGCTGTTCCTGACAATCACAGCGCAGAGAACCCAAAACATCACCGGTAAAACATCCGGAATGAACCCTAACAAGCATCGGTTCTGCTGAAATATTTCCCTTTACCAAAGCAATATGCTCAGTGGAATCAATTAAAGAACGAAAAGCAATAATTTTCCACTCACCGAATCTTGTTGGAAGGAATGCTTCAGATACTTTTTTAATTAAAGTATCGGTTTTTCGGCGGTATCTAATTAATTTAGCAATAGTACTTATCTTCAATCCATGTTTCTTTGAAAATTTTACAAGATCATCCATGCGAGCCATCGAGCCGTCCTCATTCATAATCTCACAGATAACAGCTGCAGGATATAAACCGGCAAGACGTACTAAATCAATACTTGCTTCTGTATGACCCGCCCGTATAAGAACTCCGCCTTTTTTTGCTTTCAGGGGAAAAACATGACCGGGAACGCTTATATCCGAACAACCATATTTCGTATTAGACAGAATTTCAATAGTATGTGCCCTGTCTGCA
>CAZLCT010000086.1:0-10132 GCA_964558015.1 uncultured bacterium
TTCTTGAGCATTAAGGTTCAGAAAGGGCGGGATTAAATTCGCCCCGTAACTTACGTCGCACTGCTGTGCTTCCGTAAGTTACGGGCTCATTTAAGGAGGTAGACAATGCCAGGAGGAGATGGAACAGGACCCCGTGGACAGGGACCGGGAACAGGTAGAGGAATGGGACGCGGCGGAGGTCGCGGCTTCGGCCCAGGTAGGGGCGGAGGTGGAGGTAACCGTCCGGGTGCAGGTCCTGGCGGATTCTGTATATGTCCTAACTGCAGGATAAAAGTCCCCCACAGTCCGGGCTCACCTTGCAGTTCTGTGAATTGTCCCAAGTGCGGAGCAGGTATGGTCAGAGCATAATTAAATTTAAAGCAAGAAAACCTACCGGTTGGAACCTGTACCACCTACGAGGTGGTGCAACCGGTTTGTGAATATATTTGGAGTTTTTAAGTATGATTATTTCAGTTGCCAGCGGAAAAGGTGGAACAGGAAAGACCACGGTCGCGACAAATCTGGCCCTTTCTCTTTCTAATGTTCAGATTTTAGATTGTGATGTGGAAGAGCCTAATTCTCACATTTTTATAAAACCGGAGATTAAAAATAAAGAGCCGGTCTTTATTCCTGTGCCGGAAGTTGATAAAACAAAATGCAATGCCTGCGGCAGGTGCCAGGAAGTTTGTGTGTATAATGCAGTAGCAGTGGTTAAGAAAAACGTATTGATTTTTCCGGAATTATGCCACGGTTGCGGCTCTTGCAGTTACTTTTGCCCCCAGGGTGCAATAGGAGAAATAAACAAAGAAATAGGTTGCATTGAGGTGGGGAATAGGGATAAAATCCAGTTCATCCATGGCAGGCTTAATATAGGAGAGATGATGTCACCGCCCGTAATTAAGGCGGTAAAAGATTATATCAATCCTACTAAGACCGTTATCATAGATGCTCCTCCGGGCACCTCATGTCCTGTGATTACCACGATAAAAGATACTGATTTTGTTCTTCTCGTCACAGAGCCCACGCCTTTCGGGTTAAATGATTTAGTTCTGGCAGTGGAGGTGGTGAGAAAACTTAATATTCCTTTTGGTGTGGTCATTAACAGGTCCGATTTAGGAAATAAAAAAACGGATGAATATTGTGCGCGGGAAGGCATTGATATACTAATGCGTATACCTTTTAAGAAAGAAATCGCACTTGCCTATTCAAAAGGAGAGACAATAGTAGAGGCCCTGCCCGAATACCGGAAGGAATTTAGCGAATTGTTTAATAAAATTAAAAAAAAATAGTTTTAGGCAAATAAAATGAAAACTCAAATTTCAAATATTACAAAATCCAAAATAAATCCAAAAATCCAAATTCAAAGAAAACTGCTTAATTGTGCTTATTTTGGATTTTAGATTTTAGATTTATTTGGTAATATTTGTAGTATTTGGATTTTGAAATTATAGTTTTAGGCAAATAAAATGAAAACTCAAATTTCAAATGCTTAATTATTAGGAGGATTTGATGGAAGCAAAGACGGATGTTTTAGTGATAGGAGGAGGGCCTGCGGGCATAGTAAGCGCCGTAACAGCACGGGAATATTATCCGGATAAGAAAATTTTATTAATGAAAGACGTAGAGAGCGGCGTAATTCCGTGCGGTATACCTTATATGTTTGCGAGCCTGGGGAATCCTGATGAGAATAAACTGGGAAACGCTGCTTTAGAGAAAAATAATATTGATCTGGCAATAGATGAAGCAGTTAAAATAGACCGTAAGAATAAAACCGTAGAAACTAAGAATCAGAATAAATATTCATATGAAAAATTAATACTGGCAGTCGGCTCTTCTCCTGTTATTCCTCCTATTTCCGGTATAGATAAAGAGGGAGTTTATCCTGTATATAAAGAGTTAAATTATCTTAAACGTTCTATTGAAGAAGTCAAATCAGGAAAAAATGTTTTAATCATAGGCGGTGGTTTTATAGGAGTAGAATTTGCCGATGAAGTTTCAAAAATACAGGGAATTAAGGTGTACGTAGCCGAAGTACTTCCGCGGGTTTTAGCACATTCTTTTGACGGGGAATTTTCTTCAATGGTGGAGGAGAAATTAAAATCAAGAGGGGTCAATATTTTAACCGCAAACCGCGTAGTAGAAATTTCAGGAGGCAAAAAGGTTGAAGCTGTCAGATTTGAAGACGAAAAGGAATTAAAAGTAGACAATGTTATTCTCGGAATAGGTGCCGTTCCCAATACTCGCCTTGCTGTAGAAGCCGGCCTTGATTTGGGAAAGGGCAGAGGTATATGGGTGGATGAATATATGAGGACCATTGACCCTGATATCTTTGCAGTGGGAGATTGCGCAGGAAAGAGAGATTTTTATACAAGAAGAGATGCCCAGGTTTTGCTTGCTTCCACGGCAACGGCAGAAGCAAGGATTGCGGGAGCAAACCTTTATCAATTAAAAGTTGTGCGTGAGAATAAGGGTACAATTGCTATTTATTCTACTTATATAGACGGATTGGTTTTGGGTTCTGCAGGATTGACAGAGACCAGTGCAAGGAAAGAGGGATTCGAAATTATTACCGGAAGCATAGAAGGGGTGGATAAACATCCGAAGAGTTTACCCGGAGTAAATAAGGTAAAGATTAAATTAATTTTCTCAAAGCAGTCAGGAATACTAATGGGCGGGCAGGTAGCAGGCGGAATGTCGGCCGGTGAGATAATCAATATTATAGGCTTAGGCATACAACGGAGGGTTTCAGTTACGGAACTTGAGACTTTACAGATGGCCACGCACCCTTACCTTACAAGCGCGCCTACTATGTATCCTATTGTGCTGGCCGCACAGAACGCATCAGCTAAAATGAATGTAAGATAAAAATTATTATGAAACAGATAGTCGTTATAAGTGGAAAAGGCGGAACCGGTAAGACAGTCATTACAGGTGCTTTTGCAGCCCTAGCTCAGAATAAAGTAATGGCTGACTGTGACGTTGACGCAGCTGATTTGCATCTTTTGCTGAAACCTGATATAAAGGAAAAACATGAATTCAGGAGCGGCGTAACAGCTTTCATAAAAAATGAACTTTGCACCAGATGCGGAAAGTGTAAAGAAGTGTGCAGGTTTGAGGCCGTTAAAATTATCGGTTCCGAGTCCGTAGGAGATAAAAGGGGAGGAGATTTTGTTATTGACCCTATTTCTTGCGAAGGCTGCGCCTTTTGTAGTTTTGCTTGTCCTTCCAAAGCCATAGAAATGAGAGAGAATACATCGGGCGATTGGTTTATTTCAGATACCAGGTTCGGACCCATGGTTCATGCGAAACTTGGTATTGCCGAAGAGAATTCAGGTAAGCTTGTTTCCCTGGTAAGACAGAAGGCAAAGGAAATCGCCGAGTCCCGGGGCTTTGATTGGATAATTATTGACGGTTCTCCGGGTATAGGATGTCCGGTGATTGCTTCGATAACCGGTGTCGATTATGCAGTGGTCGTTACCGAACCTACACTTTCAGGACTGCACGATGCTACGAGAGTGATAAAGGTTGCGGGCCATTTCGGGGTTCCTGTTAAATTAATAGTGAACAAATATGATTTAAACGTTGAGATGACAGAAAAAATAGAAGAGTACTGCCGGCATAACAATGTCGGAATATTAGGCAAGCTGGGATTCGATAAGTCTGTCGTTAGTGCAATGGTAGATGGTAAGACAATAGTAGAGGCTTCCTCAGACGAGGCAAAGGGGAAAATTACCGAGATCTGGAACAAGCTCGTGAATGAAATAGGATAAAAGAATTAAATTAAAAAAAATTTTTTGTGAGGTAGGAAATGCAGAAGACAGATGAGCAGGAAAAACAAGAACAGGAAGCGCGCCTTAAGAAAAATTTATCTAAAATAAAGTATAAGCTTATCGTTATCAGCGGAAAAGGCGGAGTGGGTAAGACCACAGTGGCGGTTAATTTCGCTTACGGCCTGGCACTCAAGGGATATAAAGTGGGTATACTTGACGTTGATATACACGGCCCGAACATTGCCAAAATGCTGGGCATTGAAGGCGAGCGTCTTATGATGAGCCCTTCGGGAATAATACCCGCACAAGTCCTGCCTAATTTAAAGGCAGTAAGTCTTGCAATGCTCATGGAAAATCAGGACCAGCCTATTATATGGCGTGGGCCCCTTAAGATGATAACGATCAAACAATTCTTAAGTGATGTTGACTGGGGGGAGCTTGATTACTTAATAGTTGATTCTCCGCCCGGCACTGGAGACGAACCTTTAAGTGTGTGCCAGCTTATTCCTGATATAAACGGTGCTTTAATTGTTACTACTCCCCAGGACGTTGCTATACTGGATTCCAGAAAAAGTGTTTTTTTCTCTAAAGAACTGAAAGTGCCGGTGGTAGGAATAATTGAAAACATGAGCGGCTATGTTTGTCCCAGCTGCGGTGCTGAAGTAAATTTATTCGGAGCGGGCGGGGGTGAAAAGGCAGCCCGTGATTTAGATGTGCCTTTCCTTGGGAAGCTTCCTCTCATTGCCGATATAGTGAAACTCGGAGATTCTGGCGAGCCTTTCATTCATTTCAAAAAAGAGACACAGACCTCTAAGGTAATGACAAAGATGATAGACGGGGTCGTTGAATATTTAAAAAAGAAACATGAAAAATAAACAAACATGCAAATGGTTCGAGGTTTGTCCTCTCAAAAGGTTTTACGAACTTGGGAGGTTGGATAAGAAGTGGATTGAGGGTTACTGCTGGGGGGATTATTCAAATTGCGTAAGGTATAAAATGGAAAGCCGGGGCCAGTACCATTCCGATGCTATGCTGCCTGACGGTACGATTGACGAGAATTTAAAATGAATGAGAAAAAATATAAATATATATACGGGCCGATTCCTTCATGGAGATTAGGAAATTCATTGGGCATAGACCCGCTGTCTGTCGTGGATAAGACCTGTACTTTTGACTGCATTTATTGTCAGATAGGCAAGACCAAAGATTTTAGCAGTGAGAGAAAAGTATTTATTCCTACGGAGGAAATTATCCGGGAAATTAAAACCCTGCCTCAGGTTAAAATTGATTATATAACTTTCTCCGGCACGGGTGAGCCGACCCTGGCTAAAAATTTAGGGCATATGATAAGAGAGGTTAAGAAAATAAGGCCTGAAAGAATAGCGGTCTTAACAAATTCTTCTCTCCTTGCGAGGGAGGATGTGAGGCAGGACATATTGCCTGCCGATTTAGTTGCAGTTAAGCTGGACGCTGATTCGCAAAGAATTTTTGAACTGGTCAACCGGCCGCAAGAAGAGATAAAATTCGACATTACATTGCAGGCGATAAAAGATTTCAGGAAAATTTACACAGGTAAGCTCGCATTACAGGTCATGTTTACAGAAGAGAATAAAGAGTGCGCATCTCAGATTGCCCAAATCGCACGTGAGATTAACCCTGATGAAGTCCAGATCAATACCCCGCTTAGGCCTTGCCCGGCCAAGCCCTTATCCCGGCAAGAGATTGATGAGATAAAAGAATTTTTTTACGGATTAAACGTAGTTTCTGTTTACGAAGCCGAGAAAAAAGAAGTAAAACCCATAAGCGATGAGGATACTTTAAGAAGAAGAGGCAAGGTTTGAGTTTTCTCATTCTGCCCCTAAATTGAAAGAATAGGATGAAAACATATTTAGACTGCATACCCTGTTTTTTTAAACAAGCACTCGAAGCCTCCAAAATTGCAGGCTCTGGCCAGAGAAAGAGGAAAGAGATATTAATCGAGCTGGCTAAAGTTTTGCGCAAGTTTTCTCTCAACTCCTCGCCTCCTGAGATGGGCAGGGTTATTTACGGGTTGGTTAAAGAGATTACAGGTAAGCGTGACCCTTATCTTAAAATAAAAGAGAAAAGCAACAGGCTTGCTCTTGGCATTTATCCGAAGTTGAAGAAAAAGGTCGAGCACTCCCGTGACGGATTGCTCATGGCGGTTGAGTTAGCCGTAGCAGGAAATATTATTGATTACGGCGTGAAAAATACATTAAACGTTGATGCGGAACTTGCTAAAATCCTCGATGAGGAAAATAAAGCCATAAAGGGTGAGAACAAGGCGATTTTTGATTATGCAAAGTTTAAAAATACTCTGAAGAAATCAAAAGATATTCTTTATCTGGCTGACAATGCAGGAGAAGTAGTCTTCGACCGTATACTTATAGAAGAGATTAAGCGCATGGACCCGGGCAAGAAAATAATTTATGCGGTCAAAGAAAAGCCTGTTATAAATGATGCCCTGAAGAAAGATGCTTTATTCTGCGGCATTGATAAACTGGCAAAAGTTATATCATCCGGCTCGGATGCGCCGGGTACGGTGCTTTCTTTATGCAGTGGAAAATTTTTAAAAATTTATAAGAATGCGAGTATGGTAATAAGCAAGGGCCAGGGTAATTTCGAAGCATTGTCCGGAACAAAACGTCCGGTGTTTTTTCTTTTTATGGCCAAGTGCCCGGTAATCGCCCAAGACGTGGGATGCCGTATAGGTGACGTTATTTTGTTTTATCATGAGAGAGCAAAAAAGCTCAAAGCTCGAAGCTGAAAGCTGAAAGGAAAAAATATTAGCCACGGATAACACCGATTTAACACCGAAATAAATAATAATAATTTTTAAAAGAAATATATTAAAATATTTTATCGGTGAAAATCGGTGAAATCGGAGGCTGAAATAAAACTAGGAGTCAGAAATGCCTACATATGAATACATGTGCGAGTCATGCGGATATAAATTCGAAAAATTTCAGAAGATGACTGACAACGTACTTGAGGTATGCCCCGAGTGCGGAGGGCACATTAAACGTTTATTCGGTAAAGGGGCTGGTATTATATTTAAGGGTTCAGGATTTTATGAGACAGATTATAAAAGGAGCGCTCCTTCGGGGGGCCGTACCTGCTGCGGCAGGACTGAGCGCTGTGATAAGCCGCCTTGTTCAGATGACGGAGTTTGCAAACGATGATGAAGAGCAATACAAAATATATTCCAAAATTAACCCGGAAAGAAATAGAGGAGAATCATTTACGCTTTTTTGAGCGTAAGGAGTTGTACAAAGGTAAGGGCATAGATTATCTAAGGAGCCGCAATTTTATTTTAGAGAAGGCTTCTCCTATGAATGGTGATATATTAGAACTCGGCAGCGGGACCGGCCACACCACAATTGCCCTAGCCAAGGCCGGATACAAATTCATTTCTATTGATAGAGACGTAGGATCACTCAGGACTGCGGCTCTTAATGTTGCTTATGAGGATTTACTTTCCCATGTGGAGTTTCACCAGATGGACGGTACAAAGCTTGATTTTGATGAGGAAAGTTTTGATAATGTAATTGCGGTTAATTTATTTCACCACATAGAAAATATCGATGGGGTACTCGCTGAAATAGACAGGGTATTACGGCCTTTGGGCAAAGTTATTTTGGCTGATTTTAACCAAAGAGGAATGGAAATAGTTAATGGTGTGCACAAGGATGAAGGACACGCGCATGAAGATTCCGGAATTGGGCGTGAAGATATAGGCAGATATTTTTCAAAGTTAGGTTACTATATAAAAAATTACGATGATGATTATCACTGGCTTCTGGTTGCTGAGAAGGGTAAAAAATCCAACCTCTAACATGTTAGCCCTCAAAGACATAGAGCGCCACGCGAATTTTTTCAAGAAATACACTTTTGATGTTTGAATTATAAGGCCTGATGCGATAGAATTAAAAGCTAAAAAGAATGGAGATAAAAAATGGAAATTAAAACTAACGACACAAATTTTAAGCAGGAAGTCCTGGACTCAGCTGTACCTGTTCTTGTAGACTTCTGGGCAGAGTGGTGCGCCCCTTGTCACATGGTTGCCCCGGCAGTGGAGGAAATCTCAAAAGAATATGATGGTAAATTAAAGGTTTGTAAGGCTAATGTGGACGAGGCCCGCCAGACCGCTGCCAGTTACGGAATCATGAGCATACCCACGCTTACAGTTTTTAAGAACGGCGAGGTCGTTAATCAGGTCATTGGGGCTGTTTCAAAAAGTGTTCTTGAAGAAGCTATCAAGCCTTATATTTAATCGCGTCCTTTATCAAGGTAAAATTTTAAGAAGGAGTGAATGCCATGCCTATGTATTCATATGTTTGTAATGCCTGCGGAGAAAAATTCGATTTACTTGTGGGCGTAACCTCTGAGAAAACGGAACTTAAATGCACCAAATGCGGCAGTAAAAATATAAAGAAGACGTTTGCGGCATTTAGTATGGGAGAAGCTAAAGGTAAGTTCGGTTCTTCAGGGCCAAGCTGTCCCACGGGAACTTGCCCAACTTGTTTTTAAAAAAATGGCTAACCTAAGAGATAAAAAATTTACTTATAATACCGTGGTTAAGTGGCAGGATGGGAAGAAAGGCACGGCCTCTTCATCCGGCAAACCCGATATTCAGGTAGCCACCCCGCCCGAGTTTCGTGGACATCCCGGCATGTGGAGTCCCGAAGACCTTTTTGTTGTCTCTGTTAATTCCTGTATTATGACAACGTTCCTGCATTTTGTAGAAAAAGAAAAAATAGAGCTGGTCTCATATGAAGGTGAGGCTGAAGGAACTTTAGAGAGGACAGAAGGGAAATTTATGTTTTCTCTAATCAGGATAAGTCTAAAAATCTGCGTCAAGGCGGGGACCAATATTGACAGGGTTAGAGAGATCGTATCACTTTCTGAAAAAGGTTGTCTCATATCCAATTCCATAAAATCCAAAGTTGAAGTCATTCCTAACATAGAAGGTGTTTAAATGCCCATAATGGAGATAAGCATTGTTCCTGTGGGAACGAAGACTGCTTCCCTCAGTAGTTTCGTTGCTCGGGCTGTAAAAATCCTAAAGCAGGAAAGGGGAATAAAATATACCTTAACCTCTATGGGAACCATTGTTGAGGCAGATAATATAGAAAGGCTCTTTCGTGTAGCACGCAAGATGCATCAGTCAGTTTTTCGAGATGAGGTAAAAAGGGTAGTGACTACGATAAAGATAGATGACAGGAAGGATAAAGAGCTTACAATCGAGGGAAAAATAAAGTCGGTAAAGGGAAAGCTTAATGAAGAAGAAAAAAATAGATTTTAGACAAATAGGAGAGGCAAGAAAGATTCTGGGCCTTGGTGAGGAAGCTGACGCGGATGATATAAAAAAGGCGTATCGCAAGCTTGCCAGAAAGTACCACCCGGATAAATGCCCCAAGAGCAGGAAGAAAAAATGCGAAGCTCGTTTTAAAAAGATAAATGACGCGCATAAAATACTCATGGCTTACTGTCTTACTTACGGCACTTCTCTTCGGGCAAAAGAGGTTATAAAAAATACAATGGGTAAAGAATATTATGACCACCTTAGGAGGTTTTACGACGGCTGGTGGGGGGAGATTGATTTATGAAGAGTAAGAGCGTTTTTGATAAATATTATAAAGAATACGACGCATGGTATGAGAAGAAAAGATTCGTATATTTATCGGAGCTCAAAGCTTTGAAAAAAGTCCTGCCCAAGCGAGGAGCAAAAGGGCTTGAGATTGGGGTCGGCACAGGACGGTTTGCATCACGCCTGGGCGTAACCTCAGGAGTTGAGCCCTCTCGGAATATGGCGCGTATTGCAAAGAGAAGAGGTATAAATGTAAAAATAGGCTTTGGCGAACGCCTTCCTTATAAAAGAGAAGAGTTTGATTATGTAATTATTATTATTTCATTATGTTTTGTAAAGAATCCGCGAAAAGTTTTAGGCGAAGCCGCACGCGTATTAAAAAAAAGGGGGAAGCTTATCATAGGCATAGTGGATAAGCATAGTTTCCTCGGGAAATTTTATCGAAAGAAAAAAAGTGTGTTTTATAAAAAGGCTCGCTTTTTCGGTGTGAAGGAATTGGACGGTTTACTTAAGAAAAAGGGTTTCGATAAATTTTCTTACTCCCAGACAATATTTAAACTCCCGCATGAATTGAAAAAGGTCGAGACGCCCAGGAAAGGTTTCGGCAAAGGCGGCTTTGTGGTAATCGCATGCAGGAAGATGTCATAGGTCATTTGTCTTTATGACAATAAGCTCGAAGCTGAAAGCTCAAGGCTGAAGGCTGAAAGTAGAGGAAGGATTAAAGTAATTATTTAGCCGATTGAGTAAAAAAGTTAATAAAATTGTATTTGTTGCC
>CAZLCT010000087.1:0-10065 GCA_964558015.1 uncultured bacterium
ACGGCAACAAATACAATTTTATTAACTTTTTTACTCAATCGGCTAAATAATTACCCTCGCAACCATAACACCCCCCTGTCCCCCCTTGATAGGGGGGATTCTTGCAGGTCTCCCTTAATAAGGGGAGTGGCCGAAGGCCGAGGGGTGTGGCGTATGATACCAAAGGGGATGCCCTGAGGGCGGGGGAGGTAAGAGTGACAATTCATATGAATAAAAAAATTAAATCTCTAAAAAATTTGTCCCTCAAACGGAGATCCTTAAGGAAAAAGGGGGAAAAAGTTGTTTTTACTAACGGTTGTTTTGACATTATACATTTTGGTCATATAGCATATTTGCGTAAGGCAAAATCATTTGGTGATGTGCTTATAGTAGGACTTAATCGAGATAGTTCCGTAAGGCGCATTAAAGGACGTACGCGTCCAATAGTACCGGAAAGGGACCGGGCTGAAGTACTCAGTGAGCTCACCTGTATTGATTATGTTGTTTTTTTCAGCGAAGATACACCATATAAAGTTATAAAAACCCTCGAGCCCGATATTTTAGTTAAAGGTAGTGACTGGCCTTTAGATAAAATTGTAGGCAGGGATATCCTTAGGAGTTATGGCGGCAGAGTGAAGAGGGTAAAGCTTATAAAGGGTAAATCAACATCGAATATTATAAAGCGTATAAAACAGATATAAATTCGATGGACAAAAAACTTATTCGAATCATTGATGCAAATATTAACCGCTCGCGTGAAGCTTTGCGCGTGTGTGAAGAAATTGCACGTTTTATTCTTAATAATAGAAAATTTTCATTACGCCTTAAAAATATTCGCCATGATATAACCCGTGCAGTTAAAAGCATGCCCATCCCTTATAAAGTCTTTTTGGAAGAACGCAATAGCAAATGTGATGTTGGTAGTGATATGGTCGTATACCACAAGAGGGGTATAAATTATACAGATATTTTGGTTAGTAATATGAAACGGGCGCAGGAAGCTGTACGTGTACTGGAGGAGTTTTCAAAAGTAAAGTCAAAAAGTGCATCAGCACGTTTTCAAAAAATAAGATTCGTGCTTTATCAGACAGAAAAAAATATGCTCAGAGATTTGTTATGAGCACAGGAAATTGGAAGCAGAGGGCATTTAAACAATTTACTTTATACGCTGTTACTGATGTAAGGAATTCTAAAAAAAAGATTATTGCGTCAATAGATAAAGCTTTACAAGGCGGAGCAGATGTAATTCAATTGAGGTCGAAAGTAATACCGGATCGCGATTTATTTTCGATAGGTAGAGAAATAAGAAAATTAACAAGGCGCCGCAAAAAGCTCTTTTTTATTAATGATAGGCCTGATCTTGTTATAGCACTAGATGCCGATGGAATTCATTTAGGTCAGGATGATTTACCTATTCCCGTTGCAAGAGCAATATTTTCATCCTGCAGGATGAAGGTTTTTATAGGTAAATCCACACATAGTCTCAGGCAGGCACAAGAGGCTGAACGTGAAGGGGCTGATTACATTGGGGTGGGGCCTGTTTTTTCAACGCCTACTAAAAAGGATTATAAAGCGGTAGGGCTTGAGTTAATTAAACAGGTAAAGAAACATATAACCATTCCGTTTGTTTGTATAGGTGGAATTAATCAAAGGAATGTAAAAGATGTTCTCTCAGCCGGTGCAGATCGTATTGCAGTAGTTCGTGCTGTTTTCAGTGCTTCAAATCCATACACGGCAGCTAAGAACTTAAAGAAGCTCATTGTTGATAAAAATGATACACGAAGTGACACGAATAGAAACACGAAAATCCACTAATTTATTAATAGATCTCTTAGATAAGTGGAAGGTACCTATACTACTAAGTTGATGAATCTATATTAATTTTACTGTTTTTATTTGTGGCGATTAGTGTTTAGTAGGAATAATTATGACAGAAAAAAAACTAAATCAAATAGACGCTTCTCGGCAGGGAATTATTACTGATGAGATGGCACGTATTGCACAATTAGAAGAAGTTGATGCCCACCTTATCCGTGATGCAGTTTCCAGGGGTGAGGTTGTTATTTTTTGCAATAAAAAAAGGCGCGAGAAGGGAAAATTATGTGCTGTTGGCAAGGGACTTCGCACAAAGGTAAATGCTAATATTGGCACCTCTCGTGATCATGTGGATATAGAAGAAGAATGTGAAAAAGCCCGAGTCGCTGATGAGACGGGAGCTGATGCGATAATGGATTTGAGTACGGGGGGTAACGTTACTGAAATACGTTCGCGTGTAATGGAAACCTCCAGCTTGGCAATCGGAACTGTTCCGGTTTAT
This sequence comes from uncultured bacterium, assembly GCA_964558015.1. Lineage (GTDB taxonomy): Bacteria > Omnitrophota > Omnitrophia > JAHJGZ01 > JAHJGZ01 > CAZLCT01. Next base: position 2,297 of record CAZLCT010000087.1, read on the forward strand.
GAGATTTTACATTCATCAGATTCATTTGGCAGGGGCATCGTGAATGTGAGCGAAGATGATTTTTTGCGTGTTGTTGAAAAGCATGGTGAGGAAGGTATTGATTTTGTTACGGTTCATTGCGGGCTGACCCTTGATGCAATTTGCCGTATACGAAATCAGGGACGGCGAAATTGGATCGTAAGCCGTGGCGGTTCTTTTCTTGCGCATTGGATGATAGAACATGAGAAGGAAAATCCATATTATTATCATTTCGATGAACTGCTTAATATTTTAAAAAAATATGATATGGTTTTAAGTTTGGGTGACGGATTGCGTCCTGGTTCATTAGATGATGCCACAGACCGAGGACAAATTCAGGAACTTATAATTTTAGGTGAGCTTCAGAAGCGGGCACTGGATGCAGGTGTTCAGGTTATTATTGAAGGTCCTGGGCATGTACCGCTTGATCAAATTGAAGCAAATGTTTTGCTTGAGAAGAAATTATGTAATAATGCACCGTTTTATGTTTTAGGACCTCTTGTAACAGATATAGCCCCGGGTTATGATCATATAGTGTCTGCAATCGGAGGTTCCCTGGCTGCTCAATACGGGGCTGATTTTTTATGCTATGTCACACCGGCAGAACATTTACGTTTACCAAATGTTGAAGATGTTCGTATCGGTGTTATTGCATCACGTATCGCAGCTCACTCAGCTGATATTGTGAAATTAGGGGCTAAAGCAAAAAGATGGGATGATGTTTTTTCTGCTTATAGACAAAAACGTGATTGGAAAGGACAGGTGCCCTTAGCTATTGATCCTAAGAAGGCACAACAACTTCATGAGGAAATAAAGCCTTCTTTAAAAGATACATGTTCAATGTGCGGTGAATATTGTAGTTATCGCCTAAGCGAGAAGATATTTGAAAATGGGCGTACTGTTAAAGAAGGGAGAAGGACGAAAGATGAGTGAAATAGTAGTTGTTGGTTCGGTAGCAATTGATTCTGTTGAAAGCCCTTTTGGCAAACAAGAAGAATGTTTTGGAGGCTCTGCGTCCTATTTTTCATACGCAGCAAGTTTTTTTACTCCGGTAAAACTAATTGCTGTTGTCGGTGAAGATTTTCCTCATTATTTTAAAACTGTTCTCCAGGAGCGGGGTATTGACTTATCGGGACTTGAAGTTCAAAAGGGGAAAACTTTTAGATGGAAGGGGAAATATGAGGGAGACATGAATGTGGCCGAGACTCTTGATACTCAACTTAATGTGTTTCAGCAGTTCAGTCCGATCATAAAACTTGAGTCATGCGACTATTTATTTCTTGCAAATATTGATCCGCGTCTACAACTTGATGTTTTAGGAAAGTTAAAGATAAAAAGGTTAGTAGCATCAGATACTATGAATCATTGGATTCGTGATAAACGTGATGAATTAATGCAGGTTTTTGAGAAGGTTGATATGATTGTGTTAAATGATATGGAAGCCCGCTTATTGACTGATGAGCAAAATTTAGTTAAAGCTATAAAAAAAATAAGTGAATATGGCCCTTCAAAAGTTGTTATAAAAAAAGGGGAGCATGGCTCGATTGCTTTTTATGAAGGAAATATTTTTACCTTTCCTGCTTATCCACTAGAGGAAGTATACGATCCTACCGGTGCAGGAGATTCATTTGCAGGTAGTATGATTGGTTATCTTGCGAAACAGGATAATTTAAATATGAATGAGTTTGCAAAGGCAATTGCTTATGGAACTGTGGTTGCATCATTCACCGTGGAGCGGTTTAGCCTTGAAAGATTGCGTGAAATTAGTACTGCTGTTATTGAAGAGAGGCTACAGACTTTTCGGAAATTAACAAGGTTTTAACGGCTCCTAACACCCCCCTCGCCCCCCTTGATAGGGGGGATTTACGGGGCTCGCTATTCCCCCTTAATAAAGGGGGATGCGTTTAAAGTGTTCAGGGGGATGTAATTGATAACATTAATATTATGGAGGAAAGTTAAACATGGCACGACTTAAAAAAATTGGTATTATTACCAGTGGTGGTGACTGCGGCGGACTTAATGGTGTAGTCAAAGGTGCGGCACTTATGGCTTCGGCAATGGATATTGAGACTGTTATAATTCCAAACGGATATGCAGGGCTTTATAATTTGGAAGGTTTTGATAAACTTGTTTCCCTCTCAACACAGCGAACTGATTTAGTCAATGCGAGTCTTGCCGGTTCTGAAGCAGGACATTCGCGTGTAAAAATTAGTAAAATAAAAGATGAAAAAAAATATGAGCGCATAAAAAAAGGTTTAAAGAAACATGGCATTGACGGTCTTGTGATAAGCGGGGGTGATGATACGGGAAGTGTTATTGTTGATCTGCACAATAACGGGATTCCGTGTGTTCATGCACCTAAAACTATGGACCTTGATTTACAAACTTATTCTGTAGGAGCTGATTCTACGATTAATCGTATATCACGGTTTGTTAGCGAATTAAAAACTACCGGGATAACACATAATCGGGTCATGGTAACTGAGGTTTTTGGACGGTACGCAGGACATACAGCTTTTCGCGGAGGGGTTGCCGCAGAGGCGGACTGTATTCTGATTCCTGAGATTCCTGTTGATTTTGATTTTGTTTACAAACACCTTAAGTTTCGCTATACCCGCAGGATTGAAAAAAGTGATGTGAAAGCAGGAACTTACACAATCGTTGTTGCCGAAGGTATCAGAGATTTAAAAGGGGATGCTATTACTGATGATAGTGTTGGCTTGGATGCTTTTGGTCATAAAAAGTTGGCTGGAGCTGGTAAATATGTTACAAATAAGCTTACGCAGTATCTCAGACAGGATAGCGAAATAAAAGATTTTATGAAAAAGCAGGGTCTGTTTGTAGAAGGATTGTATGAGGTGCCAGAGGTACGTGAAGTTCATCCGGGCCATTTAGTCAGATGCGGAAATGCCTCAGCATATGACGTTAATTTTGGAAAGGAAGCAGGTGCGGGTGCAGTAAGGCTTCTTGAAGAAGGTATTACAGGTGTTACTGTTGTAAAAGCTGTGGGAGATAACATTTTTTATATGGAAACGCATGATGCTATTAAAGAGCGTCAAGTTGATTTGAAACAGGTTGCCTTATATGAACAGCTTGGTGTTTGTTTTGGAAGGGTCCCTGTATCATATGCTCCTGAATTTCTTAGAGTAACCGGTAAGGTTGATAGGATATATTAAAAGACCGAAGACCAGAGACAGAAGACCACAGATTAATTTACTATTCTAAAAGCTAAAAAATTAGTTAACTATTTTTTGTTTGCCTTGTATTCAGTCATTGGGCGGGAGAAGCAATCCTATAGTTTTTGTACATGAGATCGCTTCGTCACTTTCGCTCCTCGCGATGACAATAATAAGAAGTTAGAATAAAATAAAGTAATTATATGGGTATTTAAGAGAGACTATTTTATATTTTCATAAGAAATTTTTTACCTTCCGAATGGAGTTATGAATTTAAATGCTGGCTTGCTTTTATTGCTGGGTGGTCGATTGATGAATTTTGGAATGAAGGGAAGATATTAGGTGTACTTGATAGATTTAAACGAATTAATTAATTTCTACTAAAGTCTGTTGTCTTTAGTCTTTGGTCTGTGGTCTCTGGTCTTTAGTCTATTTATGCGCTTTCAACGACACAGGCTGCCCAGTTGTTGATAAAACCTCACGCCAGAGTTCTCCCTCGGGATTGACCTGTTTTCGAGCCGAAGTAGCAAGAGGAAGTGGAACATGTGTGAAACATCCATGCCAATAACCGATTAGCATATCTGTTTTTCCTGCCATTGCTGCATCAACTGATAATCGTCCTAATTCAGCAGCGAATATGGAATCATTTGCATTTGTTGGAACGCTCCGGATCATGTAACTAGGATCAATATATTTTAAATCAACTGGTATTTTTCTTTCCTTAAAGTATTCAATTATTTTATTTTTAAGGAATATGCCGATATCACCAAGTCGAATGTTGCCAGAGGCGTCGTATGTTTTCACACCTTTTTCGTCTTTTAATAATTCCTGGCCCGAACCCTCTGAGACAACAATAACAGCGTGGTGACGGTTTTCTAGACGTTTTTCTAATATTTCTAGGAATGCTCCTTTGCCGTGCAGTTCAAATTTAACTTCAGGGATTAAGCAGAAATTCACATCGTTGTTTGCAAGAGTTGTTAAGGCTGCAATAAAACCTGAATGGCGTCCCATGACTTTTACTAACCCTATGCCGTTATATGCACTTTCTGCTTCGCAATGAGCGCTGCGAACAGCTTCTTTTGCAACAGTGACTGCAGAATCAAGACCAAAAGTTTTGTGAACAAAATTTATATCGTTATCTATTGTTTTAGGAAGTCCTACTACGGATATTTTTAATTTACGTTTTTGTATAACCTCATAGATACTATGTAATCCCCTTTGTGTGCCGTCTCCACCGAGACATAATAAAATGTTTATTCCGTATTTTATTAATGAATCAACTATAATTTCAGGATCAACTTTACCTCGTGAGGTGCCAAGGAAAGAGCCGCCGCTTTCGTGAATTTTTACAACTGTTTTTGGGGAAAGTTCAATAAGGTCGTATCCTGATGAAGGGTCTAGTCCTTTTTGACCGAATTGAATGCCGTATATATTTTTGACATTATATTTGTAATATAGCTGCATAACAATGCTTCTTATAGCATTGTTAAGTCCCGGGCATAGGCCTCCGCATGTCATAACGGCAGCTTTTACTTCATCAGGTTTAAAAAATATTTTTTTGCGAGGTCCGGCAGATTCGAAATAAAGATTTGAATCTTGTGATTCATCTGTTAATTTTACTTGGTAGAGAATTTTGTTTGTTTCTTCGACAAAATTGACTATACCGTCGCCGCGGATAGTTGAAAGTTCAAGAGGAGAAATAACAGTTGATTCTCCTAACGTTTTAACTTCAAAGTCTTTTTCTGTTAGCATGATATGATCTCCAGTATTGATGAAATTTAGGGTAAGAGATTAATATTTTGTACATATTTTTGTGTTAATTTAAAATTGTAAAACATCTTGACATATAAGTCTAGTAATTTACAATAATGATTTACTTATTATTTAATGAGCATAGAAACGTGTGTTTTGTGCAAAAGTAGGCTAAATATGCGGGCGTAGTTCAGCCATGAACCAGATCAGAGATCGGTTCATGGCTGCCCTGAATCTAATTTCGTTGTGCCATAAACCAGATCGGAGATCGATTTATGGCACCCCTGAACCGAACTTGTTCTGGTTCAGGGGTGGTTCAGGGTAGTGGTAAATATGAAAACTATTGATGTAAAATATGCGGGCGTAGTTCAGTGGTAGAACACAAGCTTCCCAAGCTTGATATGAGGGTTCGATTCCCTTCGCCCGCTGGAATTATCCGTCCGGGATAATCGCGGATAGACGCTGAAAATATCCATCCGTGGATAACGCGGATAATCGCAGATAGGGAATCGAAGCGAGTTCGCCGCCGAGGAAGGCCGAGGAGGAGCGAACAGGATTGAGAGCGGCAGGCGAACGAGGGGAGCTTACGCAGAGAAGAACAGGAAGTTCTGAACGTAGTAAGCGATTCCCTTCGCCCGCTGGAATTATCCGTCCGGGATAATCGCGGATAAACGCTGAAAATATCCATCCGTGGATGACGCGGATTATAGCGAATAGGGAAAAAATAACTAACATTAGTGTTATGAAAAATAAAATTCACGAAAGAGCTATAGTAGGCAAGAATGTAAAGATTGGCGGGAATAATACAATCAGTCCTAATGTTGTTATTGAAGACGGAGTTGTCATAGGGTCAAATAATTTAATTGGTCCCGGCGTGGTTCTTTTGAATGGTACTACAATAGGTGATGATAATTTTATACATACAGGAGTTGTAATAGGAGATATACCTCAGGATCTTGCGTTTAAAAATGTTGAATCATTTGTGAATATTGGAAACAATAATAGAATTAGAGAGTATGTTACTATACACCGAGGTACTAAGGAAAATTCTACGACAAAGATTGGACATAACAATTTTTTTATGGGATACACCCATATAGCTCATAATTGTCAGATTGGCAGCGGAGTTACTACTGTTAACACCGCAGTACTTGGCGGTTATGTGTCGGTGGGTGATTCTGCTTTTATTTCAGCAAGTGTTGTTGTGCATCAGTTTTGCCGCATTGGTAAATTAGCAATGGTAAGCGGCCTTTCCGCTGTTAATCAGGATATACCGCCGTATTTGATATGTGGAGGCAGGCCTGCTTTGGTAAGTGCAGTTAATGCTGTTGGTCTAAAACGTAGTGGGTTAAAACCTGAGATAAGAACTGAAATTAAAAAGGCTTTTAAATTGCTTTATTTTTCTAATCTTAATACTTCAAATGCTATTAGTGCGATTAGTAAGGAATGTTCTAGCAATGAGATAAAATATTTTCTGGATTTTATAAAAAGTTCATCGAGAGGGATCACATCGGCCGGTAGTGGCGATGATTATCGTTTTTGAGCTATGTTACGAGATACTAAATATGTGAAAATCTGCATTATTTAAAACGGAAAGGTTATTCATGCAATTACCAGAATTAAAGATTAAAAATTTCTCGTCACGTTTTCCTGTTATTCAAGCAGGTATGGGTGTTCGTGTCGGAACGGGAAAGTTAGCTGGGACTGTAATTAATGAAGGCGGGATGGGGGTTATTGCGAGTGTCGGTCTTGGCGATATTTTCAAATCGTTAGGAAAGGGATATGAAGAAGAAAGTAATAGGCAGTTGATTGAGGAGATACGTGAGGCGCGCGAGATAAGCGGAGGCAAAGGGCCTCTTGGAGTTAATGTTATGGTTGCACTCACAAATTATGAATCATTGGTTAGAACTGCAGTAAAAGAGGGAGTTGAATTTATCATTTCCGGTGCAGGGATTCCACGTAATCTTCCCGCTTTTGTTAATGAAGATACTGCAGTTATTCCTGTACTTTCTTCAAGGCGTGGTGTCGAACTCATTATGAAAACATGGAAGAAGAGATTTAATAGAAGACCTGATGCAATTATTTTAGAAGGGCCTTTGTGCGGAGGTCATCTAGGTTTTACGTATGAGCAAATTAATAATCCTGAATCTTGTTCGACTGATATGATTTTAAAAGAAACGCAAGAGGTTTTGGGAGATGAAAATAAAGATATTCCTTTAATTGCAGCTGAGTGTGTGAACACTCGAGAGGATATTGAACGTTTTATTAAAATGGGTTTTGCAGGTGTTCAGGTGGGAACAAGGTTTATTTGTGTTGAGGAGAGCGGGATGGAACACTCAGGACAGGAAATGTATTTGAAGGCAAAAAGTGATGATGTTGTTGTTATACAAAGTCCGGTCGGGTTGCCGGTACGTGTTCTTCGTTCACCTCTTGTTGAGCGGATCCTTTCTGGTAAGAGGGAGCCTTTTCATTGCCCTTATAAATGTTTGATTACCTGTGATAAGGAAAAAGTTCCTTTTTGTATTGCCCAGGTTTTACTTGCTGCCCGTGCCGGAGACCAGGAACATGGACTCTTTATGACAGGCTGTAACGTTGAGCCAATTAAGAACATTATTTCAGTTAAAGAGTTTTTTGATACATTAAAATAGAACTAATCCTATTGTTTTCCTATAGATATGGTAAAATTCATGAGTTGAGATATTCCTCAATATTAGTCTTGACATTTTATTTGATTAACATATAATAAGTGTACTTTATTAGCGATGAAGTTTTGTAATTATTTAGCCGATTGAGCAGGAGTTAGAATAATACTGTTTTTTGAGG
>CAZLCT010000088.1:0-10038 GCA_964558015.1 uncultured bacterium
CCTCAAAAAACAGTATTATTCTAACTCCTGCTCAATCGGCTAAATAATTACCTTACCTTTATTTATTATTCAGTCACTGAATAATCCGTGAACATTATTATTGAATTTGTCTAATGAGATTGGTTATAATGCACTTAGAAAAATTATTTCTTAATTTTCCTATTTAGAAAACTTCGAAAACTCAGGATACATTTTAATATATTAAAGTAAGGGCGTTTTCAATACGCACCTGCCAAATAGAAAAACAATCTTATGTCTACTACTGCTTTTGTTCATGCAAGTGTTGCCATCCCAAATTGTACAGGCCAGCCATCTCTTATATTAGAAAATAATAATGATAAACCTTTTATTTATAATATTATTAAGTCATGTGTTGAGGCAGAAAAACTGGATAAAGTTATAGTTATTACCTCAGACAATCCTGCTGATGATGTCATAGCTAGTATTGTCAAAGAATTTTCAACTTCTAAAGTCAAATCATTTAAAATTAACTCGCAATTATCATATTCTTTTCAGCCTGATGAATCTAAATTAAGAGACGTTAGTTTTCCATACCTTTGGTACCCTGCCTATGGCCTTTATAACCTAGAGGGATTTAAAGCATTAACAGCTCAGTTTAAAGTAACAGATGCTATCCTTATTGAGGCTTCGTATTGTGGATATATCACCGTTGATTTTATTAATCAGGTGTGTGAAAACATAAAGGATAAGGCAGTAAGGTATTTTTATAGAAATCCTTACAGGGAAGTTATGGGAGTTAATGTGCAGTTTATGAATGATTTAATGCGAACTTATATGGGTAAGTTGCAGGATAAAGTTTTAAGCAAAGGGGGCAGCCCGTTATTACAGGATATATTTCAATTTGCTTTTAGCGAAGATAGAAAAAAATATTCTTTTCCCAAAAGCGGTATTTACAGAGATAATCTTTTTCCATTGTTAAGAAAGCAGGAACTTAAGTTAATAGAGTGCCTGATGAATAATGTTTGGGAAGATTACGCAAATCATTTTGAGACAATTAGGAATTATCTTTATCCTTTAATTCCGGAATATCTTGAGCTTGAATTAATTGATGAGAAGCAGAATGGTAAACTTAGTCCCGATAGGATAAAAAATATTATTCTCGATTTTGCATCAAGCGGAATTGTACTTAACTTCTCAGGAACTGGGGATCCGCTTAATGATGATAGACTAGCAGAATATATTAAATATGCAAAGGATCAAAATATTATATCAGTATGGCTTGAGACCAAAGGAACACTCCTTGATGAAAATAAAATTACCAAACTTATCGAAAGCAAATTAGATCTTTTACTTATTAACGCTAATGAATACATTAATGATAAAGAAAGATTAAGTGCGCTTATTTCACTTATCGCAGAGATAAAGCGTCATAAGGATTCATTATTCCCGCTTGTTGCTCTTCAGTGTAGTGTTGCTCCATGGTTAAATAAGCAAGCAGACGAATTTATAACCTTTTTTGAGAAATCCGTGCCCCGGATCGTTATACGTACTTTAGGTAATTACGGGGAAGAAAATACAGTAAAGAGAACAATAGATTTTTCTCCTCTCCAGCGTTCTACGTGCCGCCAAATTTATAATTCTATTTTTGTTAAAGCCAATAATAATGTAGGCATTTGTTCTCGTGACAGGAAGGGGCTTATCAGTCTTGGTGAAAAAGCGGACAAGAAAACAGCGGACATTTTAAATTCAGAGATTCAGGAGAAGATTATAAAGGAACAGAATGAAATGGAAATCGGCCGCACTTTTGATAAATGCTTAGGATGTAAAGATTGGTATATACCAAACATACATAATTCTTTTTATAATATCAGTTTTCCTTCATGCGTTCATAATACGCATGAGCATTATTCCGTGGACTTTGATAAATTAATGCCTGATGAGCTTGATAAACACGAAGAGAAGCTATGTTCTATTATTAATATTTGTGATAAGGCCTTAAAAGGATCTTATGATTTGTTAGCAAGTTATATGAAAAGAATATCAGGCCAGAAAAAGTCCTCGGGAGTCTCAAATTTTATAGATAATCAGGTCCAGTATTTACGCCAGCATATTAAGAATATGGAGTTATTTAAATATAAATTTATGAGTTACTATGTTCCCTTAGGTGATGCATTTATTTATCATAAAATGTATGAAAAAGGTTTGTTGACCTGGGAGCGTGTATTAAAATCCGATCCATCCAATACATATATACATAAGAGGTTGGATGAATTACTTGCTGAAGTAAATAATCCAGCATAAAAGAATTCCTGTATATGAAAATAAACAAAGACCGAGGAAACCTAACATGAATATTCCGGCATTAGATTTAAAGAGGCAGTATAAAGGGATAAAGGAAGAGATATTAGAGAACATACATTCTTTATGTGATGAGCAGCATTTTATTTTAGGCAAAAGTGTTTCTGAATTTGAGAAGAAAATAGCAGATTATTGTAATACCCGTTATGCGGTAGGCTGTGCATCTGGAACTGATGCTATTCTTCTCAGCCTTATGGTATCAGGTATTACCTGTGGTGATGAAGTGCTTGTTCCGTCTTTCACTTTTATCGCGTCTGCCGAACCCATAGCTCGCCTTGGGGCAAAGCCTGTGTTTTGTGATATTAATGAGAAAACCTATAATATCGAGCCCAGCTTAATAGAGGAAAAAATTACAAAAAAAACCAAGGCAATAATAATTGTGCATTTGTATGGACAAACAGCTGACGTGAGCCCTCTTCTTAAAGTCGCAGAAAAATATAAACTTATTGTGATTGAAGATGCGGCCCAGGCAATAGGAGCAGTTTACGGAAAGCTTAAGAAGAAGGCGGGCAGTATGGGAGATCTGGGTTGTTTTAGTTTTTTCCCTTCAAAAAATTTAGGCGGGTTCGGTGACGGCGGCATGATAGTGACTAATAAAAAAAGTTTTGTTGATAAACTGTTTATGCTCAGACAGCACGGCTCAGAAAAAAAATATTATCATGATGTATTGGGAATGAATTCCCGTCTTGATGCATTACAGGCCGTAGTTTTAGGAGTTAAGTTAAAATATCTTGATAAATGGATTCGGGGACGCGTAGAAAGGGCGGAGTATTACAACTTAACGTTCAGAAAAAAAATGGGTGGACGTATCGTAACACCATATATTGAAGACGGAAATGTTCATACCTATCATCAATATGTTATTAGAATTCCCGGTATCTTGAGGAAAATGCGTGATGGGCTTTTGGTTTATTTACATGAGAAAGGTATAGGTGCAAACGTTTATTATCCCCAACCCTGCCATGAGCAGAAATGTTTTTCTTATTTGCGATATAAAAAAGGGTCTCTTCCTGTTACAGAAGAAGCAGCAGATACAACCCTGTCGCTGCCCATATATCCTGAACTAACAGAGGTAGAACAAGAGTATGTGGTTGGTTCGGTAGTTGGTTTTATCCATAAAATTTAAGTAAATATTTAGAATAAATAATTAAGTCAGTGACACAGTTACGCGTTACGGGTTACAAGTTGCGGGTTATATTATTTTAAATAACAAGAGACTCAAAAATCGCAACCCGTAACTCGTAACCCGAAATACGCGAGCCGTAACCCGTAACCCGTAACCCGCAACTAGATTAATATTTTACTCGTCGAAACTTACTCCTAGTGGTTTTACTGAGCAAATACAACTTATATGAAAACAGCTCTGAATAATATTAAAACATTAAATCCGTTCCGTGCAGGGAGCGGACTTTTTCCTTCCTGTCTTGCTGGTCGAAAGGCCATGTTAGACATTTTCTCAAGCCGTCTGTATTCCACAATTACAGGTTCTCCCAGAAATGTAATAGTATACGGCAATAAAAGGATGGGCAAGACCTGTTTTTTGATTAAGATGGAAGAAATTAGTTTCACAAAAAAGCTTCTTACTGTCTCGACTATTACTTCTCCTGAAGAAATGAAGCATTTTGTTGAAAATATTGCCGTCCGTATTTATGCGGAGGTAAAAGGGTTCAACATGGTCGATAACGGTGAGTGCAAAGCCCTTTTAATGGACATCCAGTCTCTCCCGTTAAACATAAGTGCCACGGAACTTGAGATTGCTTTTAGTAATTTTTTACTATGCATATGGCGGAATATTGAATCATACGTGCCCGCGATTTTTATTTCAATAGATGATATCGATTTAGTCAATGAATCAACCAGGGCGTTGCTTTTCATACATAATGTTACACAGAATCTTTACCGGAAAAATTGTCCTGTTATTTTTGCGGTTAGCTCTTCCACTGATTTTTATGAAAAGTTGTGGAAAAAACATTCAAAATTAATAGATTGTTTTGAACCATTAAAAAGCACCAAACTCCTTCCGAGCTCTCTTGAGAATGCTATCCGTGTTCCTCTATGGGAATTGGAAATTCCTTTTGATGAGGCAGTAGTTAAAGAAATAGCACGCCTCTCTGGAGGGTTTCCGTTTTATCTGCAGCATATTTCACATTATGTATTTGAAGAAATGCAAACAGAATCTGATACTCTTGCATTACGCAGAGGATTTAAAAAGGCTATGCAGTATTTAAAGAGAGATATATTTGCGCCGCTGGAAAATGAGATTCCGTTTAATGAGAAAATGATTCTTGTGGCTATTCATGAGGCGAGGCTGATAAGTTTTTCCGATATGCTTAAACGTATAAAGCTGCCGCGCGGCTCGGTTGCTTCGTCCTTAAAGCGTCTTAAAGAAAAACAGATAATCGAACAGGATAAGAAAAAATACCGTATGTATGACAGGCTGTTCGGAGCGTATTTACAGAAGAGAATGAAAGAAAACGGAGAGGGAAAAAGAAATGGTATTTTTTAGTGAAACATATATTGAGGAAAGATGGTATGCAATACATACACGGCATCATCACGAGAGACAGGTTTCTTCCCGTCTTAAGGGAAAAGAGATAGAGACTTTTCTTCCTCTGCGCTGTCTCAATAGGCGGTGGAAAGACAGAAAGAAGCTCGTAGATTTTCCCCTTTTTCCCGGTTATGTTTTTGTAAAAATTCCTTTATTGAATAAGAAAGATGTTGTGCAAACCCCCGGGGTTGTAAGAATTGTAGGTTCCAGGGGACCTGAGCCGCTTCCGGAAAGTCAGATTATTGCAGTAAAGCGTTTTATCGAAACTGAAATCCAATTTGACCCTTATCCTTATTTAGTTTCTGGCATGGAGATTGAAGTTATACGCGGACCGCTCAAACATGTACGCGGTGTTTTAGTTAATAAGAAGAATAAGTATAGATTGATTGTAAATCTTGATTTAATAAATAAGTCTGTTTCAACAGAAATAGACGCAGAAGATGTAGAAGCGGTCTAGGTTGTACTTAGGAGAGAGTAGCGAGTAGAGAGTAGCAAGTAGCGAGAATGAAACAAGAAAAGAAAATAAAAAGTATTGAAGATTTTAAAGTATACCAGAAAGCAGTTAAGCTTTTTGATGAATTTATGGATACGGATCTTCCTATACTTAAAGAAAGTTTTGCAGGAAGAACTCTGGCAGGAAATCAATTAAGAAGTTTAGACTCTATTTGTGCAAATATGGAAGAAGGATATGAGAGAAAATTTGGAAAAGAAATTAAGCACTTTTTTCGGATTTCCAAAGGTTCTGCTGGAGAAGCTCGAGGAAGATATAAAAGGTTTAAAAAGTTTTTGCCTGCGGCAATAATTGATAAGCGCGTAGAGGTATTGAATGAGATTAGAGCGATGATTGAATCTTTAATTAATAAATGGGAATAATCTCTCTACTCTCTACTTTCTACTCGCTACTATATAAATAAGTAAATACTATTGGGTTGCGTCAGCAATAGGCCCTGTAACTGACAGGGCGGAGCTGTGAGGAATTAGGAGTTGCGTAAAGTTACGGTTAGTTTCGGAAAGTTTTGGATAGTTGCAACTACCCGAAACTTTTCCGTAACATTCCATAACCTTCCGTAACTTTGTATAAAAGTTATACGAGAAAGGAATATTATGAAAAAAGCGTTAATTACAGGTATTACAGGACAGGACGGTTCTTATTTAGCGGAACTACTATTAGATAAAGGATACGACGTTTATGGAATAATCAGGCGGTCAAGTTCTTTCAACACGGGAAGAATAGATCATGTATATAAAGACCCCCATGAAAAAAAGACTCATCTGAAGCTTATTTTTGGCGACCTTATTGATTCAAGTTCTATTAATAAGGTTATTCGCATGGTTAAGCCTGACGAAATATACAATTTGGCTGCTCAAAGTCATGTACGCGTGAGTTTTGACATTCCTGAATATACGTCTGAAATTACGGCCATAGGGTTATTACGCATTTTAGAAGCATTGCGTGAGACAGGACTTGAGGCAAAGGTATATCAGGCATCCAGCAGTGAGATGTTTGGGGATGCCTTAGAGACACCGCAAAGCGAGAAGACCCCATTTAATCCACGTTCTCCTTATGCAACCGCGAAAGTATTTAGTTATTATACTTCAAAAAATTATCGTATTGCTTATGATATGTTTATTTGTAACGGTATATTGTTTAATCATGAATCTCCGCGCCGGGGTGAAACTTTTGTAACAAGAAAAATTACAAGGGCCGTTGCACACATTAAAAAAGGATTACAGAATAAATTATATTTGGGAAATCTTGATTCAAAGAGGGATTGGGGATATGCCCCTGAATATGTTGAGGCCATGTGGCTTATGATGCAGCAGGACAGGAGCGATGATTATGTCATTGCAACAGGAGAGACACATTCGGTAAAAGAATTTGTGCAGAAAGCATTTGATTATGTAGGACTAGATTGGGAGGAATATGTTGAGATTGACGAGCGTTATTTCCGCCCTTCAGAGGTATATCATCTTGAGGGGGATTATTCGAAAGCCAAGAAGAAATTGGGATGGGAGCCTAAAATAAAGCTTGATGAGCTAATTAAGATTATGGTGGATTATGATTTAGAACATGATTGCCCTGTGAAATAATAAATACAAAGGGAATATTAAGAATTGAAACCACTCGATTACACGAGATTTACACAAGATATTTTAATAAACATTTGTCGCATCTTAATTTTATGTTTGAATTTAATAATCTGGTGATAATCGTGTGTAATCTTGTGGTTTTTAAAAACCACTATTTGTAATACTAAATGTTCATTTTAAATTTTGCTATAGTTCAAAGGATAATTAGTCATGATTGATTTTGCCAACAAACAAATTCTAGTAACCGGTGGAGCCGGTTTTCTTGGAAAATATGTTGTTGCAAAACTTAAAGACAGGGGATGTAAGAACATATTTATTCCTTTAATAGAAAAGTATGATTTGTGCCGCCTGGAGGCAATCAAAAAAGTATATGATGATGTGCGTCCTGACATTGTAATTCATCTTGCCGCTTCAGTAGGAGGTATTGGTGCAAATGAAGCCAATCCTGCATCCTTCTTCTATGATAATTTAATGATGGGAATACAGCTTTTGCATGAAGCATATGTGAGGGAAGTAGAGAAATTCCTGGCCCTTGGAACAATTTGTTGTTATCCCAAATACACTCCTGTTCCTTTTAAGGAAGAAGATCTGTGGAACGGTTATCCTGAGGAGACCAATGCCCCGTACGGACTTGCGAAGAAAATGTTATTAGTGGCGTCTCAGTCATACCGTGCACAATACGGATTTAATTCGGTATTTTTACTACCTGTTAATCTGTACGGTCCCGGAGATAATTTTGACCCTAAATCGTCGCATGTTATTCCTGCACTGATTAGAAAAATTTATGAAGCCCAAAGAGAAAAAAATGATTATATAGTTTGTTGGGGAGACGGCTCCCCAACGCGGGAATTTTTATATGTTGAAGACTGCGCTGAAGCAATTTGTCTTGCAGCAGAACGCTACGAAAAGTCAGAACCTGTGAATATAGGTGCAGGTTTTGAAATATCGATTAAAGATTTAGTTGAAAAAATAGCATCCCTCATGAAATTTAAAGGCGAA
Organism: uncultured bacterium; assembly: GCA_964558015.1. Taxonomy (GTDB): domain Bacteria; phylum Omnitrophota; class Omnitrophia; order JAHJGZ01; family JAHJGZ01; genus CAZLCT01. The sequence continues at coordinate 7,958 of CAZLCT010000088.1, forward strand.
ATTCGATGGGATAGGTCTAAGCCTAACGGACAGCCCCGCAGATGCCTTGATACCTCAAAGGCTCGGAGAGAATTTGGCTTTAAAGCAGGTATGGATTTTGATAGTGGGTTAGAGAAAACTATTAATTGGTATTTAGGACAAAATAAAAGTTAAGTAATCTCGTAGATATAAAATAATAAAAATCATATGAATAGTCGTGAAGCTGAAATAGTAAATGAGAATGGGGATTGAATTTATATGTGGAAGGTGCCGCTTTTTAAAGTTGATTTAGATAAACCTGAAATTAAAGCAATAGAAGATGTTATCCAGTCCGGATGGTTAACAATGGGAAAGGTGACTGAGGATTTTGAGGAGCAGTTTAGAGAATTTATCGGTGTTAAGCATGCTATTGCTGTCTCAAGTTGTACAGCCGCCCTTCATTTAGCAAATCATGCATTAGGCATTAGGAGTGAAGATGAAGTTATTTGTTCTTCTTTGACATTTGTTGCAGGTGCCAATTCTATATTATATGTCGGGGCAAAACCTGTTTTTGCTGATATTAATAGTCTGGAGGATTTTACAATTTCACTCGTTGATATTGAGAAAAAGATTACAAAAAGAGTAAAGGCAATCCAGGTTGTTCATTATGCGGGATATGCTTGTGATATGAGACCGATTTTGAAGATCGCCAAACAGCACAACCTTAAAGTGATTGAGGATTGCGCTCATGCTTTAGGTGCAGTGTATGATAATCGTAAATGCGGCTCAATTGGGGATATCGGGTGTTTTAGTTTTTATGCAAATAAAAATATGACAACTGCAGAAGGCGGAATGATTACGACAAATGATGATGCATTAGCACAGAAGTTGAAGTTAATGAGGTCTCATGGAATGACAAATTTGGCTTTTGCCCGTCATAAAGAACCTTCACTTACCTATGATGTGGTAGAACTCGGCTACAACTATCGTATCGATGAGATACGTTCTGCTATTGGTATGGTTCAGCTTGATAAACTTACTGATAATAATAAACGCCGGGAGGATATAACAAATCTTTACCGCTTGAGGTTAAAAAATGTATCTGGTCTTTCTATTCCTTTTGAAAACCACAGAGGGATTTCATCATATCATATATTTCCAATTCTTCTGGACAAGGAGGCTGATAGGCCTAGGTTTATGGAATATTTAAAAGAGCAAGGCATACAAACATCAATCCATTATCCTGCAATACATCAATTTTCGTTTTATAAAAAGTCAGTTTTGGGAAATAACATTTCTTTACCGTTGACAGAAGAAGTTACCAAACGTGAAGTCACTCTTCCATTATACCCGGCAATGAATGAGAGTGATGTGGGATATGTGTGTGATACGATTAGTAACTTTTTAAATTAATATTTTTTGAGATATTAAGCAGTAAAAAGAATTCATATGAAAAATGTCAAAGATTTAAGTTTTTTGGTTAATCAACTTAATTTTAAAGAAAAAGTTGAGCGGTCATTAGAGCTTATAGACGAAGCATATAGAAAGTATAAAAATTCCTTGGTAGTTGCTAATAGTCTTGGAAAGGACTCGTCAGTTGTATGGGATTTGGCAAAAAGAGTAAATCCAAAAATTAGGGGTTTTATTATTACTACACGGTATAAGCCGTTACAGACTATTTCATTTATGAATTATATGGTTAAAAAATATCCTGAACTAAATATCTATAATAACGATATTGAAATACCGGATAAATTATACTTACATAATCCAGATCAATGTTGCTATTTATTAAAAGTTATACCAACACAGAATGCTATCAAAGATATGAAAGTAAGCTGCTGGGTCACAGGGCTCCGCTGTACCGAAGGGCGAACTAGGATAGATTTTCAGGAAATTGAAGAAAGAGATACAGGTTTAATAAAGCTGAATCCAATTTTGATTTGGAAAGAAAGAGAAGTTTGGCAATATCTTGCTTTGAATAAGGTAGATGTTAATCCCCTTTACGGGCAAGGATATCGTTCTCTTGGGTGTGAGCCATGTACCATAATCTCAAGTGACGATAATGAAAGATCCGGAAGGTGGCCAGGTACCAGTAAATGTGGTGGTGAATGCGGCATTCA